>JBAVTG010000225.1:0-6716 GCA_049696015.1 Rhizobiaceae bacterium
CCGATGCTGCGCGAGGCGCGGAAGATGAACGGCAAGCAGGAGCCGCAAACCATCCTGTCGCAAGTGCTGCCGAAAGGTGTGGCGCAATTTGTGACCGAGCAGGCCAATTGCACCGGGCGGCTGGCCGACTTGTCAGACAAAAAGCTCCAAATACTCGCCGACGCCGTCCATCGCTGGACCATAAAGCCTTCAGGCAGCGAGGGCTACCGCACGGCGGAAGTGACGCTTGGCGGTGTGTCGACTGACGAACTTGATCAAAGAACGATGGAAGCCAGGAAAGTGTCCGGCCTCTACTTCATCGGCGAGGTCGTCGACGTCACCGGTTGGCTCGGCGGCTACAATTTCCAGTGGGCTTGGTCGAGCGGATTTGTGGCCGGGCAGACAGCGTGAACTTCAAAGAAAAAGCGTGCGAGGTGTCCCCCGCACGCAACAAGAAGTTCGCGAAGACGACCCCTGCAAAAGGGCCGAATGATACTTTTAGACAGTGGACTTTCCTTTCCGGCAATACAGGGATATCCCTAGGGTGCTTTGCGATACGCGCGAAGCAGGGGCGCATGACATGAACCGGCCGATTGTCGAAGAGGACATTGACAAGATACTCGATCCCAGGCGGATTCCAGCTTCGGACGACGCGGATTTTCTATGGTCGTGGTTGGCCGAGGCAATCGGTGGGCCTTGCGATGTCGAAGGCGTGTTTTATCTTGCCTATCCAGTTGGCGAGTCAGGCGGCAAACCGGAAAAACTGATCGAACGCGCCATCTGGAAGACCAGTTATCCCGAACATTATCTCAACGCGCTGACAGGCAATCCGCTGACCAATGACTATTCGGCCAATCACGTGCTCGAAACCGGCCATGTCAGCCGTTGGCATGACCCTGAATCGCTGCCAAAAATGACCAAAGGCGAGCGCGAGCGCATAGAGCTGGACGAAAAATATGGCATGGCGATCGGCGCCTGCTTTCCGATTTTCACATCCAGCCACCGGATTTGCGGCGGCTTCGGGCTTCGTTCAAGATCGCAGGATGGCACCAAGTTTGACGCCGTCCTCTCCGGGCATGCCGATTTTATCGGGGATTTCCTGCGTGCATTCGACGAGAAATTCCGCCGACCTTTCGCCCGCACGCAGTTCCCGCTGGCGCCGCAGGAGGCGCGTGTGCTTGCTTTTCTTGCTGGTGGCAGTTCGGTGCAGCAAGTTGCACACCAGATGGGCCTGTCCCCCAAGACGGTTGAAGCTTACATGGCTACCGCCCGTAAAAAGACTGCCTCGACTACCAGCGCGGAAGCCGTGGCCAAGGCGATCTTTTTCAATCTGGTCTGAAGCTCAGCTTGCCCTGACGCCTTCCTTGATGAACGTGCCAGCGCGCAATTCATTGACCGCTGTGATCAGCTCCTCGCGCGTGTTCATCACAATCGGACCGTGCCAGGCGACCGGCTCTTTGATCGGCGCTCCCGACACCAGCAAGAACCGGACACCTTTCTCGCCAGCCTGTACGACAACTTCATCGCCGGTCCCGAACACGACAAGCGTGCGGTTGCCTGACATGTCACGCAGGTGGAATTCCTCGCCATTGACTTCTTTTTCGACCAGAACGCCAAACGGCTTTGAGGCATCGCGGAATGTTGCAGAACCTTCAAAAATATAGGCGAACGCTGAGCGGTATGTGTCGACCTTGAACACTTTGCGTCTGCCCGCTGGCACAAAAATATCAAGGTATTGCGGATCGGCAGCGATGCCATCCACCGGGCCTTTCTTGCCCCAGAATTCGCCGACCACAACGCGCACTTTTGTGCCGTCGTCATCGATGATTTCCGGGATTTCGTTGGATTTGACATCTTGATAGCGCGGGCTGGTCATTTTCAAATTTGCAGGCAAGTTTGCCCACAGTTGGAAACCGTGCATGCGCCCGAATACATCTCCCTTGGGCATTTCCTGATGCATGATTCCTGACCCGGCCGTCATCCACTGCACATCACCGGCGCCCAGATTGCCGACATTGCCGAGCGAATCGCCATGCTCGACCGTGCCAGCCAAAACATAGGTGATGGTCTCGATGCCGCGATGCGGATGCCAGGGGAAACCCTTGAGGTAATCCTGCGGGCGGTCGTTGCGGAAATCATCCATCATCAGGAACGGATCGGTGAGCGAGGGATCGCCAAAGCCGAACACGCGCTGCAGATTGACGCCTGCACCCTCAACGTGGGGCGTGGTGCCGGAGATGTGCTTTACGGGGCGGATGGACATTTGAGTGGTCCTTTGGGTTGATTTGGTGATGCCAATCTAAGACTTGGGACACGGATTTCACAGGTGTGAACAATGATGACGGATTGTTCGATAAATGGAGCGCGTCAAATGACACTTGACGCAGTAGTGTAAAGTGATATTTTACGTCTGTTGCGCTGAGTCGCGGCATAGCTGGAAAAAAGGAAATTCAAATGTTGGCCCTTGCCTTACGCCACCTCGATTCTGGAGATTGCCATGATTGGCTCGTTTCGCAACAAAGCGTTGAAACGCCTTTGGGGAAACAATGACGAACGCGGGATTAATCCGCAACACCTAGCGAAGGTCGGGCGCATCCTTGCTGCGCTTGATGATGCGGTTAGGCCAGAAGATATGAACTTGCCAGGCTATAGGCTGCACAAACTGCAAGGTGATCATCCGCCACGATGGTCTGTTTGGGTCAATGGCAACTGGCGGATCACATTTTCGATTGTTGACGGCCACGCCATCGAAGTGGACTATGAGGATTATCATTGAGGTTCAACCATGACCAGTGAACGCAAGAGCCTGCGCCATCCAGATTTGGCTCCTATCCATCCGGGCGTCATCATCCGTGAGGACGTGCTTGGCGGCATGGACATGAGCAAGGCCGATTTTGCCGCTGCCCTGGGGATTTCCCGTCAAATGCTGCATGGCATTTTGACACAGAAGCATCCCGTTACCGTGGATATGGCAGTGCGGTTGGGCCATGTCATAGGTAACGGACCCGACTTGTGGATCAATTTGCAGCGCACCTACGATCTCTGGCATGCAAGGCAGCGCATTGATGTTTCGAAACTCGGCACATTGCCGACTACTCATATTGCTGCCTGATCTCAAAAACTTGCCTGACTCAATTTCCTAGCGCTCAAACATCATGCAAGGCGACCCCTTGTACTCGGTCTGCGCTTTGAGAACGAAGCCAACCTTCTGCGCCAAGCGGATCGAGGCGGCGTTGTCCGGGCTTATGATGCAGGCCACCGGGCGCGGATTTGGCGTGGTTGAATACCATTTGATGATCGCGGACAGTGCTTCAAGCGCGTAGCCATTGCCCCGCGCATGAACCATCAATGCCCAGCCTGCCTCAGCAAATCCATCGAGTGACGGGGTGATCTGGCGATTGAAGTCTGCAAGGCCCGCCTCGCCCAGAAATGCGCCTGTGTGCTTGCTGGTCACCGCAAAATAGCCGAAGCCGAGCGCAGGCCAGAGGCCGTGATAGCGAAGCAGGCGCTGCCAACACTCCTCTTGCGAGGAAGGACCGCTGCCGGATATGAAGCGGGTGACATCGGAGTTGCCCCACAACGCGACGATGTTACTGAAGTCGTCCAGCCTATGGGGTCGCAGGATCAGGCGCGACGTTTCGAGGATGACCGGCTCCGACATCAGGCTTCTCCGCTCAGCCGTGATGCAATCAGCTCTGCCAATTTCACTGCCACCTCGTCCTTGCCCATCTCAGGCCAGTCTTCGACGCCGGCGTGCGTGACGATACGCACGCGGTTACGGTCACCCCCCATCACGCCCTGTGCGCCACCGATCCCTGCCGACGTTGAAACGTCGTTGGCGACAATCATGTCTGCCCCCTTGCGATTGAGCTTGGCCGTTGCGTTGGCGATCAAGTCGTTGGTCTCGGCTGCGAAGCCGATAACCAGCTTTGGCCGCCTTTCATGGTGGCCGACCGTGCGCAGTATGTCGGGGTTTTCCGTCATGCTCAGCGCTGGCGCGCCTTTTCCGGCTTCTTTCTTGATTTTCTCGCCAGCCTCGCTCTCCGTCCGCCAATCCGCCACTGCTGCGACCATCACGGCGGCATCGGCGGGCAACAGGCTTTCAACAGCGCCAAGCATCTGCCGCGCCGTCTCGACATGGGTGACAGCGACGCCTGCCGGGTCGGCAATCGCCACCGGTCCGGAAACCAGCCGGACATCCGCGCCAAGTTTCGCCAAAGCGGCCGCGATGGCGTGGCCTTGTTTGCCCGATGAACGGTTGGCGATGTAGCGCACCGGATCAATCGGCTCATGCGTCGGACCGGACGTGACGATGATCCGCTTGCCCGCCAGCGGCCTTGGCTTGTTGTCCAGCATCGCTTCGATCACTGTGACGATTTCCAACGGTTCTGCCATGCGGCCTTCGCCTGCTTCGCCACTCTCCGCCATTTCTCCACTGTTCGGGCCAACGAAAAGCAATCCATCGCTTACCAGTTGCGTTCGATTTCTTTTGGTCGCCGGATGCCCCCACATTGCCGGGTTCATGGCCGGTGCGACCAGGACCGGCCGGTTCGTCGCCAAAAGAACGGTCGATGCCAGATCATTGGCCAAACCATTGGCCATCTTGGCCATGAGATCCGCCGTTGCCGGTGCAACGACAAGCAGGTCACAGTCCCGCGCCAGCCTTATGTGGCCGACATCCTGCTCGTCTTCACGCGAAAACAAATCGTCAAAAACCTTGTCGGACGTCAGAGCGCCAACGGACAGCGGCGTGATGAACTCCTGGGCCGCCCTGGTCATAATGGCGCGTACAGCAAACCCGCGCTCCCGCAATCGGCGAATGAGGTCGAGGCACTTGTATGCGGCAATGCCGCCGCCGATAATGAGCAGTATGCGTTTTCTGTCCGTTTTCGCTGGCACACCTGTGCCGCTTAAAGGCTTAAGCCGCGCCAGCGCCTGCGACAGCCTCGCAATCGTCCGTTCCGTGATCGAAGCCGGATTCTGGCGCCATTTTGAATAGGCCTGCGGCGTCACTCCCGCTTCAGAACACAGGTCTTTCTGCGAGATACCAAAACGCTCACGTTCATCGTCAATTTCATTGAAACGGGACATTGTTGCCTCAGATTTACGATTTCGGCAATGCAATTATCATTTATGCTTATTGTGCGCAATTCTGAGTTAAAGCAAACGAATTGCTATGGCTGCCAGCGAAATTGCCATCACCCACAGCGCAATGCGCCCGGAGCGGGTGTGGCGTGCCTCTGCCTTGCCGATGGCCTCCGCCGTCTGGGCGTCAAAGCGCAGACCGCTCAACGCCATTTTGTCAATTGCTTCGGACAGGCGCTGCGTGCGCGCCGCAAAATCCGGCAGCTGGCGTGCCAGATGCGCCACCGCTCGCAGGCCCTCGCCCGCATCGCGAAGCATGCCGCGGGGACCCAGATTATCGGCAATCCAAGCACCGACCACAGGTTCAGCGGTCTTCCACATGTTGAACGCCGGATCGAGCGTCCGCGCAACACCTTCGACCACCACCATGGTCTTTTGCAGCAGCAGCAATTCCGTGCGGGTTTCCATGTCGAAGACCTGCGTCACCTCAAACAGCAGCGTCAAGAGTTTTGCCATCGAGATGGTTTCGGCCGACTGGCCGTGGATCGGCTCACCAATTGCGCGAATGGCCTGGGCAAAACTGGCCACATCATGGCGGCGCGGCACATAGCCGGCTTCAAAATGCACCTGTGCCACGCGCAGATAATCGCGGGTGATGAAGCCGTAGAGAATCTCG
Organism: Rhizobiaceae bacterium; assembly: GCA_049696015.1. Taxonomy (GTDB): domain Bacteria; phylum Pseudomonadota; class Alphaproteobacteria; order Rhizobiales; family Rhizobiaceae; genus JANMEX01. Next base: position 5,741 of record JBAVTG010000225.1, read on the forward strand.
GCCAGAAAATGCCGTTCCTTTTTGCCAAGACGCCCGGCTATGCCAAGATCGACAGCGACAATGGTTCCGTCCGCGTCAACGAACAGGTTACCCGGGTGCATGTCTGCGTGGAAAAACCCGTCGCGCAGCGTTTGGCGCAAAAAGGACTGAATGAGCGTCGCAGCCAGTTTTTGAAGATCATGACCCGCGGCGCGCAGGCCGTCGATGTCGCTCATCTTGACACCGTCCACCCACTCCATGGTGACAACGTCGCGGCCAGTGCGTTCCCAATCGACGGCCGGAACTCGAAAACCCGGATCGTCCTTGGTATTTTCCTTCAATTCCGAAAGTGCTGCCGCTTCCAGGCGCAAATCCATTTCGATCCGGGTTGTCTGCGCCAGTGATTGGGTCACTTCCACTGGTTTGAGGCGCTTGGCATCTTCGAAAAACCGCTCCTGCAACCGCGCCAACAGGAAATAGCTTTCCAGATCATTCTGGAACCGCTGGCGCACGCCCGGGCGAATGACTTTGACGGCAACGACGCGCTCGCCATCAGCATAGGCCACCGTGGCCGGATGCACCTGCGCAATCGACGCGGCGGCAATCGGCTCGTCAAAATGAACAAAAAGATCTTGGATCGTCCGGCCTAGGGACCCCTCAATCGCTTGGATTGCGTCGGCCTTGGGGAACGTTTCCATCCGGTCCTGCAGACGTGAAAAATCTTCCGACAGGTCCTTGCCGACAATATCTGGCCGGGTGGCCAGAAACTGGCCGAGTTTAATGTACGATGGTCCTAACCGATATATAGCCCGGGCAAGCCGCTCCTGACGATCCGCACCCGCTTTGCGTTTGGCGAAAAGTGCCGCGAAACGCTGCAGCGTACGAGCCGAACCGGACAGGTTTTCGCGCGGCACCGAGGCGACCACACCTTCGCGCAGGATGACCCATCCCGCGCGCAGCAACCTGAATGATGCGCCGATGCTGCTCATGAATGCTA
>JBAVTG010000226.1:0-9266 GCA_049696015.1 Rhizobiaceae bacterium
CCGAAACGCGAAGACTTCTAACCCCGTCTCGCCTTCAGCCACGCATGCACCGCGATCCCGCCGAATGACAGCACAAAGGCAAACGCCGCCAGCCCGTTGATACCATAATTGGCAATCAGAACAGCCAGTATCGGCGTGCCGCTGGTGGTGCCGACATTGCCAAGCTGTGCAATCGCGCCGGTGGCGGCAGAGCGGGCCTCGTGGCTGTCGTTCAACTGTGCAATGGCTGCAAACGACGCGCTTTGCACCAAGCCGACGGCGGCCGACAAAAGCAGCGCACCGCTGATCATGATGGCGGGGATGGACCATCCGAGCCACAGGATGACGGCTGACAGCGCGGCAATGGCAAACCCGCCCTGCACAATGGCAACAGCATGAAACCGCGCTATCAGCCATGCGCCAAGGGTCAATGAGGCGACAATGCTGACCAGGGGCACGGCGGTTGCGATGACTGTCTGGTACGGCCCGGTCATCGGCGGCAACAGCGACAGGATCGCCACATACATCAGCGTGTAGAACATGAAGCCAAGCGCCGGGGCCGATATCCATGGCGATGTGTAAATCTCGGCATGCTGGCGCACGACTGCGCCAAATGACAGCGGCGAGACTTGTCGCGGTTTGTCCGTTGGCAAAACCGCCGCCATCAACGCCGCCATCGCCGCCATATAAAGCGCATGGGCAATGAGAAGCGAGGAAATGCCGAAGGCTGCAACCAGGGGCCGCCCTGCCCATGCCATGAAGGCAAAACACACGGCAAAGAAGGTGGACCACAGTGTCATGGCAAAGCCGCGCTCCCTGCCGTCCAGCGATTCGGCGATGATCACCGGCCCGCACACCACAATGGCCAGGTGCGAAAAGCCCTCGATAAAGCGAAGCCCGAGAAACACCGGCATCGGCGGCAGCATCGCCTGAACCAGTGACAGGGCCGCGCCGGCGGCCAGCGAGATAATCAAAACGGTTTTCAGCTGCGCCCGCGCCAGGAGGATGCCCGCCGTCGAACCGAAAATTAGGCCCGGCAAACCAACCCCGGAGACCAAAAGCCCCAGCAGCGGCTTCGAGCTATCCGGGTAAGCGGCTGATACAAAATCGAAAATCACCCCGATCTTGGCAAATTGCCCAGCTGCGCCGATCCCGGCGAAGAACAGGGCGAATGCAAGGACAAGCGGTGATCTGGAAGCGGTCATGGCGATTGGATAGCTGCCAATGGGTCAAACCGGAAGTGCGAAACCGTTCAAATCCGCCTTCAACTGCGCGGGCGATGTAAACAACACCGCCTGCCAGCCAAATTCCTGCGCGCCTTTCACATTGGCGGCGCTGTCGTCGATGAACAGTGTGGCAGACGGGGCAAGCCCGAAGGTCTCCGTATGGATGCGGTAGATCTCAGGGTCAGGCTTAAGCACTTTCACATCGCCCGATACCGTCACGCCGCGCGTTTGGGTCAGGAACGGATACATCGCCTGCGCCTCGCGGAATGTGTCAGAGGCAAAGTTGGTCAGCAGCGTCACGTCCACGCCCGATGTGATCAGGCGGCGCAGCAGGGCGACGCTTTCGGAAATTTCCGAGGCCACCATCTCGCGCCAGTGTGTGCGGAAAGCGCGGATGTTGGACTCCTGCGCCGGATGCTCGGCGATCAACAGCGCTTCTGCGTCAGCCCAAGACCGCCCGCGATCCTGCTCGATGTTCCATTGCGGCGAGCAGACATGCGTGAAAAAATGCGCCCGGGCCTCATCGTCCGGTATCAGCCGTCGGAACGGAACTTCGGGATCATACCTGACCAGCACTTTGCCGATGTCGAACACAACATGCTTGATCCGGCTCACAACAGCACCTTTCGCATGGCATCGGGCAAGGCAAGCTCAATTGCCTTTTTGAATACGGTCGGCAACGCTTCATGCGGCAGATCATCGGCAGAAGACCACCAGTGCCTGTCAGCCGCTTTCGCTGATGTCTGAGCACAAAACACACTTAGCTCCAGTTCGAAATGCGTGAATACATGCCGGACGGCGCCGCAGTGCCGCCAGTCTGATTCAAACGGCGCGTCTGATTGGTCTGTGCTGCCGTCCTGCCGCGCCGTCCAGCCATTGGTGGGAATGGTGCTCATCCCGGCAAGCAGGCCCTTGTCTGCCCGCTTGGTAAGCAGCACTGCCCCATCACGGCGAACCGCGACAAAGGCCGCCCCCTTGCGCAAGGGTTTTGCTGCTTTTGCAAGCTTGACGGGAAACCGCTCCGGATCACCCAGCTTCAGCGCCGCACAGTCATCGCGCAGCGGACACAGAATACATTTGGGCTTGCGCGGTGTGCAGATGGTCGCACCGAGATCCATGCAGGCTTGGGCAAAGTCCCCCGGGCGATCCTTGGGCAAGATGCTTTCGACATAGGCATAGACCGCAACCTTGGCGGCGGGCAGGGGCGTTGAAATCGCCTCAAGCCGCGTCACCACCCGCTCGACATTGCCGTCCACAACCGCTGCCGCTTCACTGAATGCGATCGATGCAATGGCCGCCGACGTGTAGCGCCCGACGCCGGGCAGTGTCGATAGTTCTGCCTGACTGGGCGGAAACCGCCCGCCATGGTCACGCATAACCGCATCGGCCGCTCTCTTCAAATTGCGTGCCCGGCTGTAATAGCCAAGCCCGGCCCAGGCCTTCAGCACATCTTCCTCATGCGCCGAAGCAAGATCGGCAACAGTCGGCCAAGCCTTTATGAAGGCGAGAAAATATTTCCGCACAGCTTCCACAGTCGTCTGCTGCAGCATGATCTCGGACAGCCAGACGCGGTAAGGATCAGGCTTGATCCCGCTACGTATCGCATCCGGCGGAACGCGCCAAGGCAGATCCCTGTGGTGACGGTCATACCAGTCGAGCAGTTTTCGGGTGATTTTTTTCGGCATGATTGCCAAGCTATCGTCCACGCGCGCGATTTCCAGCCGCCAATTGCTCTGCTACAAACTTATTAACGGCAAACGCAGGGCTTCATGAAAAAACCGGCATCATTCAAACCCATCGGCGGCGCGGTAACCGCGCTGCTCGATCCATTGCTGGCCAAGCGCAGCCATGTCGATGCGGCGCTTGCCTTGTCATGGCCGGAACTTTGCGGTCAGCGCCTTGCCGGGCGCACCCAGCCCTTGAAAGTCACATGGCCGCGCCGCTCTGGCCCCGATGATGCGTTTGAGCCTGGCGTCCTGACCATTGCCTGCGAAGGAGCGGCCGCTTTGGACCTGCAATATGGCACAAGCGAGCTGATCAGCCGCATCAATGGCTACTTCGGCTATGCTGCCATCGGGCGCATCCGCATTGAGCAAAAACGCCTTGACCAGTTTCGCAGCCCGCCCAAACCGACGGTGCGGCAAGTGTCCGATGCGGTACGCGCCGCCATTGCCCGCGAAGTCGGTTCGATCGAAGATGAGGGTTTGAAAGAAGCGCTGCAGAGGCTTGGCGCCAGCGTCAGCGCCGAGACGGCGGGGCGCACGGCTGGCTAATCAAGCGCTTGTGAGCATCAGACGGTTCACAACTGCCATGAAATCAGGGCATATCGCCGCCACATTGTCTGCGCTATCTCGCATTCAGGCACCAGTCCGGTGCATCGTTATTCTCTAACAGGTGATTCGCATGAGCTCTTTTCTTTCCCGCCGCACCCTTCTTGCCACCGTTGCCACAGGCACTGTCGCGTTTGCGCTGGCCGGCTGCTCCGAAGAAAAGAAGGAGGCCGCCGCCCCCGTTGAAGCCCCGAAAGCTGAGGAAGCCGCCAAACCAGCCGATGCTGCAAAGCCAGTTGAGGCGGCCAAGCCAGCCGAAGTGGCAAAACCTGCAGATACCGCCGCCGCTCCCGCTGAGCCTGCCAAACCAGCGGCCAAGGTCGAACTTCCGGTTGCCGAGGGCGATGTCGACATGGCCAAGCTGTTGCAGCCTGGCCCGCTCAAGGACATTTTCCTAGGCAAGGACGATGCCAAGGTGACTATCGTCGAGTACGCCTCGATGACCTGTCCGCACTGCGCCCATTTCCATGTCAATACGCTGCCGGCGATCAAGGAAAAATACATCGATACTGGCAAGGCCCGCCTGGTTTTGCGTGAATTCCCGTTTGATCCGCGTGCTGCGGCGGCTTTCATGCTTTCGCGCTGCGCCGGCGATGACAAGTACTACGCCATGGTTGGCGCTCTCTTCCAGCAGCAGCCCAACTGGGTGCAAGCCGAAGATGCCAAGGCCGCGCTGCTGCAATTGTCGAAATTGGCCGGTTTTTCACAGGAGTCTTTCGACAAGTGCTTGACCGACCAGTCCCTTCTGAACCAAGTGAACGCCGTACGCGAGCGCGGCGCGACGGAATTCGGCGTCAATTCCACGCCGACCTTCTTCATCAATGGCAAGAAATACGCAGGAGCCCAGACGGTTGATCAAATGTCGGCCCTCATCGACAGCCTTCTTTGAGTTCAAAGAGGCTGTCCGACTTCAGGCGCTGCGCTTCTCGCGCGGCGTCCGGGGGGCATGATGCGTTTTTCCAGGCTTCGCCTTCTCGGCTTCAAATCCTTCGTTGAACCCACCGAATTTGTCATCGAGCAGGGGCTGACCGGCGTTGTCGGGCCAAATGGCTGCGGCAAGTCGAATCTGGTGGAAGCGCTGCGCTGGGTGATGGGCGAAAACTCCTACAAGAACATGCGCGCCTCCGGCATGGATGATGTCATCTTTTCCGGTTCCGGCACGCGGCCTTCGCGCAATACCGCGGAAGTCACGCTTTTCCTGCAAAACCATGACCGCACCGCCCCCGCCGCCTTCAACGACAGCGAAGAACTGATCGTTTCGCGCCGCATCGAGCGCGAAGCCGGTTCCGCATACCGCATCAACGGCAAGGAAGCCCGCGCCAAGGATGTGCAGCTGTTGTTTGCCGATCAGTCCACAGGCGCACGCTCGCCGTCAATGGTCGGGCAGGGGCGCATTGGCGAACTCATTCAGGCCAAACCGCAAGCGCGTCGCGCTCTGCTCGAAGAAGCCGCTGGCATTTCAGGACTACATAGCCGCCGCCATGAGGCGGAACTGCGCCTGCGCGCTGCCGAGCAAAACCTTGAGCGCCTCGATGATGTGACATCCGAGCTCGAGAGTCAGATCGAGAGCCTGAAGCGTCAGGCTCGCCAGGCATCGCGCTTCAAGACATTGTCAGCAGACATCCGCGCCACTGAGGCGACATTGTTCCACCTGCGCTGGACGCAGGCCAAAACACAGGAAGGCGAAGCCGATTCCGCCCTGAATGTGGCGACCAATCTGGTGGCCGAGCGGGCGCAGGCTCAAATGGCCGCAGCCAAGGACCAGGGCGTCAGTGCTCACCATTTGCCGCAACTGCGTGAAACCGAGGCAAAAGCCGCCGCAGCGCTGCAGCGCCTGACCATCGCCCGCGCGCAGATTGAGGAAGAGGCCGAGCGGCTGCGCAACCGCAAGGCCGAGCTTGAGAAGCGCCTTGCACAACTGACAGCCGATATCGCCCGCGAAGAGCAATTGCTCAGCGATAATGCCGGCATACTCACCGGGCTTATGGAGGAGGAAACGCGCCTCGCCGCAGAAGACGCCTCCGCTGGCGAAATTGCCCAAGGAATCGCCGACGCCCATGCCGCCGCCGATGCGTCCTTGAAAGACAGCGAGCAAGCGCTGTCGCGCATCACCGCCGAACGCGCCGAAGCGCAAGCCTTGCGCAGCCAGTTGGAGCGCACAGCCCGCGAAGCTGGTGAGCGTCGCACCCGCCTTGATGGCCAATTGCAAGGCATCTTGCGCGAGGCCGAAGAGATCGGCGTCAAGATCGCAGCGCTTGCCGATCCGGCCGGGAAATTGCGCGACGTAGAAGATGCCGACCGGGCCCTTGCCGCCGCTGAAGCTGACGTCATTTCCGCCGAACGCGGCGTTGAAGAGGCACGCCGGGCCGAGGTGGAGACCCGCAAACCGGTGGAAGCCGCGCGCACTGAATTGAACCGCATTGAGACAGAAGCCCGCACGCTTGCCAAAATGCTCAACGCAGCCTCGCCAGGCCTGTTTCCGGCGGTCGTTGACGAAATCAAGGTCGACAAGGGCTTTGAAACAGCGCTCGGCGCTGCCCTTGGCGATGATATGGAGGCCCCGGTTGACCGGTCTGCCCCGGCACATTGGGGCGATGCCGCCTTCGTTTCTGATACCGCAGCGCTTCCAGATGGCGTGACACCGCTGTCCGCCCATGTGCGCGCGCCGCGCCAGCTGCAGCGCCGCCTGAGCCAGATTGGGCTGATTGAAACGTCCGACGCCTTGCGCCTGCAGCCGCTCCTGGCTCCCGGCCAGCGGCTTGTCTCGAAGGATGGCGCGCTTTGGCGGTGGGATGGATTTGTCGCCAGCGCCGATGCACCATCTGCCGCCGCGCTGCGTCTGGCGCAGAAAAACCGGCTTGCCGAATTGGACGCCGAAGCGCTCTTGGCTACTGCCAAATTGCGCGAAGTTGAAGCCCGCGAGGCGGAAGCCAAGCGGCTGCTGGCGCAAATCATCGATGCCGAGCGCACCCGCCGCGAAACGCTGCGTTCCGCCCAGCGCAAGGTTGGCGAAGCCCGTGACGCCCATGCCGCCGCCGAGCGCGCAGCCGGACACCTGTCGAGCCGCCGCGCCGTGCTGGACGATGCACGCAATCGGCTATCCGCCGATATTGCAGAAACGTCTGAAGCATTGGCAAGGTCTGAAAGTGCGCTTCTGGCGGCGCCGGATTTGACCGAAGTGTCTGCCCGCCTCACCGAAATCTCCACCGAAGTTGCCCATGGCCGCGCCCAATTGGCCGAGGCGCGCGCCCGCCATGAAGGGCTCAAGCGCGAAGCGGAAGTGCGCACTCGCCGCTTGGCTGCCATCGATGGCGAGCGCAAAGCCTGGATGGCCCGCGGCGAAAATGCCCATGCCCAGATTGCCGCGCTCAATGACCGGCGCGAAGAAGCCACGCGCGAACTGGCACTGCTGGCGGACGGACCGGACGAAATCGACTCGCGCCGCAGCGCCTTGATGTCTGAACTGGCCAATGCGGAAGCCGCGCGCAAACAGGCAGCGGACCTGTTGCAGGCAGCCGAAAACCGCCAGCAGGAATTGGACCGCGCAGCAACGCTCGCCATCCAGACCCTCTCGGAATCGCGCGAAGGCCGCGCCCGCGCTGAAGAACGGCTGGTGGCAGCCAGAGACAGGCGCACCGAGATCGAAGGGCGCATCCGCGAAGTGGCGCAGGTCGAGCCGCATGAAGTATTCAAGCTCACCGGCCTTGGCCAAGGCGATCCCTTGCCGCAGGCGGACCAGACCGAGCGCAATCTTGATCGGCTGAAAATCGAACGCGAACGCTTGGGCGCGGTCAATCTGCGCGCAGAGGAAGAGCAGAGCGAATTGTCAACGCGCCTGGAAATACTTGTGTCCGAGCGCGAGGACGTCGTCGAGGCGATCAAGACATTGCGTCAGGCGATTCAAGGGTTGAACCGCGAAGGCCGCGAACGATTGCTCGGCGCATTTGACGTCGTCAACGGCCATTTCCAGCGCCTGTTCACCCATCTGTTCGGCGGCGGCACGGCGGACCTTCAGCTGATCGAAAGCGAAGATCCGCTGGAAGCCGGCCTTGAAATCCTTGCCCGCCCGCCCGGCAAGAAGCCGCAGACCATGACATTGCTCTCCGGCGGCGAGCAGGCGCTGACCGCGATGGCGCTGATCTTTGCCGTGTTCCTGACCAACCCTGCGCCGATCTGCGTGCTCGATGAAGTCGACGCGCCGCTTGATGATCATAACGTCGAGCGCTTCTGCAATCTGATGGACGAAATGGCCCGCTCGACCGAGACACGCTTCGTCATCATCACCCACAACCCCATCACCATGGCCCGCATGAACCGCCTGTTCGGCGTGACCATGGCCGAGCAGGGGGTAAGCCAGCTGGTAAGTGTGGATCTGGAAATGGCGGAGCAGATCCGCGAGGCGGGGTGAGTATCAGCTTCCTGCAGCAGTTACATTCAGCTGCGAAAAACAAGCGTTGGGTTCAACGTAGCATCGATCCAAATGTGGACCTAAGCCGCCTTCCCGCGCTCGACTGAACTGATAAGCAATGCAGCTGGAATTCCCCACGCAGCATTGATTTTGCGGATCATGTCGAGAGTAAGCGGGCGTTTGCCAGCCAGCAGCTCGGATGCGCGTGACCGTGACCCCAGCAATTGCGCAAGTTCGGTTTGCGTGCGCCCCATGTCAGTCAACGCAAATTGCAGGATCTCAATCGGTGTTGAGCGCGAAATGGGCCAGCGCCTGTTTTCATAATCTTCAACCAGAATGGCGAGCACGTCCAAAATGTCCGCCTCTTTCGTCCCGTCCGGCGCATCCCAAAGCGAATCCAAAACATCAAGCGCTGTTTTATAGTCTGCTTCATTGCGGATCGGATGGATGTCCATGGCAGTTTCCTAGTGTTGTGAGACGATCAATGCGTCAATCCGGTCATACTCTGCATGCGTTCCCATGAACTTCACAAAACACAGTTCGCTTCTGAATTTGAACGCTGCAATCAAACGGTATTTTCCACCGGCGATTTCAAATCTTACCCGTTCGCCGTTCAAAACCTTTGCTTTTGGAAAAGCCGATTGGATATCAGCCGTGCTTGACCAAGTTGATGCTTTGACAATTTCGATCCAATGCAAAAGGGCAGGCCTGGCGTCCGAATGTTGGTCTCCAAAACCCATCAAAGTGCTTCGGGCGATAACTCTCATTGCCCAAAGATAGCATGTTCCAATTTTGGGAACAAGATAAGGCATTTCACCATGTGATCAAAATGCAAACTCAGGCCGCCCGCTCTACCGAGACCCGCTTCGTCATCATCACCCACAACCCCATCACCATGGCCCGCATGAACCGCCTGTTCGGGGTGACCATGGCCGAGCAGGGGGTGAGCCAGCTGGTCAGTGTGGATCTGGAGATGGCCGAGCAGATCAGGGAAGCGGGGTGAGGGCGGCCTTGATGCAACAGTTATTGCATATTTTGCCCTTTTGCCCTATGAATGGGTTGTCGCCCATGAGCGAGTGAGCCTTCGGGCAATACGGTGGCCATGCCGGTGCAAGCCGGTTCTCTGTGAGAGGCAAGTTGGACTCGCGCGGAACGCAAGTTTCAGAAGGCAGGCCCTGCGGGGCCTGTTTTTGTTTTAGCGGCGCTTGATTTGCTGGCGGGGTCCAGGAGTGAGCTTCTTTCCGCTGGCAATTGCTGAGACCAAATTTGTAAATCGCACCGGAGCAGCGAAGCGGCTCATTTTGGGTTTCAAATAGGCTGACC
>JBAVTG010000227.1:0-9240 GCA_049696015.1 Rhizobiaceae bacterium
ATACGGCCTTTGTTCGCCGTTCGATGGAAGCGATGAGAGCGGGATGTTTTTGAGTGGAAGCAATTGTATCGGAGGGATTTTGCGTCAAGACCAAGGAAAGTCCCGAAGGGCGCATTGAAATGCGTCCTAGGGAGTTTTCGCCGGTATTGGCGCGAAAGAACCCGATACAATGATTCCAGCCAATAACATCACGCTCTATTGACGACTTTCGCTTTTATGTCACCGAAAAGACGCGCGAGATCGTCGACATTACAGTCACACTCATAGACGAAACTGCACTTCCACATCCGCGTGGGCCAGTACCCGACGAGCTGCGGGAGATGAGCGAACGGCAATTCTGAGACGTAAACTTCCCCTGCACTTGCCTACAAATCGGCTTCAAAATCGCATAATGTCCAACTTGGAACTTGCGGCGTCACCACTCTTATCGTCGCGGTCGGGAAGTTACAGACAAATTTGAATGCCTTTCGCGATCTGGCCTTCAGTGAGCATATCCTTTAGGACCCTTGAGGCGGGAAAGACAAACGCATTGACCAGAGCGGCACCACTACGACCATGCCCAGATGACAGAATATGAACTGTTGCGCATCATCAGCTTTTTGGAGCGCCTTCGTGCGCCCTACGACAACTTGCTGAAAATCGCCGAGCCGGATGCCAATTGGAACATTGCACTCTATTTGGTCAAGCATCATTTGCGTGGCGAGAGGGTTACCATGTCGTCGTTGGCGCTTGCAGCCAATGTGCCATTCGCCAGCGCCATGCGCCGTATCCATAAACTGATCGACGATGGCGATATTGAGCTGCGCGAGCGTGGTCCAACCGGCAAATCCCACTACCTTGAACCCAGCCGCAAACTGACATCAAGCTTCATCGACTACGCGGTCAAGGTGAAATCGCTTCTTGCCGATACTTTCGGTCTGAAATCCGGGAACAACAATTCTGAAGATTATTATTTTGGCGGGTCATATTTTGCCAGCCAAATCATTCCTCCGTTGGAAATCATGGAGAACCGAAAGGACGCGAGCCATGATCTTCGTTTTCTTCTGCATGATGACAACTATTTTGCCAGCATGCGCGACATGTGGTCCGACTTTCGCAGCAAACTTTCAGCACGGAAAAACTTCAAGCTTTTGAACCTGCCCGAACTTCGCGAGGAGGTTTTTGCCAATGCCCGCCGATCCGGGAGCCAATATGATGTCATTGCGGTGAACATGCCATGGCTTGGCGAAAGCGTTGTCAACAATGTTGCCCAGCCGCTGACGGAGTTTTTGAAGAGCAGCAGTATCAATCCGCTCGATTTCCACCCCAACATTTGGGCGACGGGCAACTGGAACAACACCCAGTACGGGGTACCAATCTATTGCACCATTGAAGCGCTGTCAGTGCGGAAAGACCTGTTCGAAGAGCACGGCCTCCATCAGCCAACGAGCTTTGAAAAGGTCATTGAAGCGGCGAAGGCGCTTCACAATCCAAAGCGCGGCATGCAGGGCGTGGTCTGGAACGCAGCCAAGGGAATGCCGGTCGCGCACTCCTTCATGTTTTTCATGGGTTGCTGCGGCAGCCCGGTGATCGATATTCCCGCCCCGCGCCTCCATGTGGACTACAGCAGGCTCAAAGGTGAAGCGATGCGGCCGCGGATTTTGAGCGAGTCTGGCCGGCACACACTTGAATACATGCACGAACTTTTGGCGGTTTCTCCTCCGGACATTCTATCAATCGATTGGAACAAGGCGCTTGGCTATTTCATGGGTGGCCATGCTGCCATGATCTACTGCTGGACCATGCGAGCAGCCCGTTTTGAGTATGACATTCACTCCGTCGTCAAGAGGAAGGTGGCTTACTATCCGCATCCGCACGGACCCGGAGGCACAAGCGTGTCTCCCATCGGTGGATTTCTGCTCATGGTGCCGGCGTCTCTGCCGCCGGATCGCGCACGCCTCGCTTTCGAGGCCATCTCGTGGATGGCATCGCCGGCGGCGATGAAGGAGCACGTCAAGAACGGATTTCCCGTAGCGCCCCGTTTCAGCGTCAGCGCCGACCCGGAAGCCGCCGCCTCCACGCCAATCGTCAGTTTCGTCGACAAACTGGCCAAGCAGAACAAGATACAGAACTGGCAGAGGCCACCAATCCCGGAATATTACATGATCGAAAAAATACTCGGTGAAGAGATTTTCGCCGCACTCAATGGGGATTGCACTGACCAAGAAGCGCTGACGCGGAGCCAGAACCGGGTTGATGCGGCAATGCGCGATGCGGGGTATTATTGAGACGTGAGCTTCGGTTGCCCAAGTCTCTTTGAGCCACCAACTTCAATCCTTTGCGGACCAAATTCTGTGGTGCGTGTCTTTTTCATAGCCCAGTTTGTCAAAGCTGGCGATTTCCAGAACCTGTCCCCATGGAGCTCTGAAATAGACCCAGTGGAATCCTTCGAGCGGACCCGATTCAACCGTGTTTGGTCCTTCCAACATCTCGACACCCAGTGACTTGAGACGCTCGGCTGATGAAAAGACGTCCTCCACTTCAAAACAAATGTGCGTGCCGCCCACCTCAGATGTGCGCTTTTGAGGGGAAGGCTTGTCTTCACCACTATACTCAAACAGCTCAACGCTCGTGCCATTGCCACAACGCAAAAAGACCAGGTCGCGAATGCGTGTGTGGGGTGCGGCGCCAAGCTTTCTGCTCATGAAATTGTCATCAACATCAAATGGCCCGGTGCGGAACACGTCGACTGCGCCAAACACGGCTTTGAAGAATGCAATTCCTTCGTCGATATTCGGCACAGTGATACCGATATGGTGCATGCCGAGTGCTTTGCCGGACATTTGAATCTCCTTTCTGGCCGCGGACCAGATTCGAATTAACACCGCCGCGCGCTTGCGGACGGTCGAGTAAATAAGCGCGGAAATCACGATCAGCGCGCCCTGGAATACATACTGATAGGTCTGCGAGAAACCGAGGAAGGTAACGGCATTCAGAACTTCGGTGGCCAAGACTGCGCCCAGCACGGTCCCGATAAACGTGCCACGGCCACCGCTGAGGCTCGTCCCGCCGAGAACGACGGCAGTGATGCTGGCCAGTGTGTAGTTGACACCCTGCCGGGGATCGCCAACGCCGATCTGGGTCATCAGCATAACAGCGCCAACTGCCGTCAAAAGGGAAGACGCAATGTATCCGGACACGAAAGTGCGATCAACCCGAATGCCAATCCGCCGCGCCGACTCTTCATCGGAACCAATTGCCCGAAGCCGCCAGCCAGAGCGCAACTTGCGCAAGGCATATTCGCAGCCAATGGCGGTTGCTACCAACACAATGAAAGCTGCCGGGATAGGCCCGAACTGCCAGGTGATCTTTTCTACGACATTGAAATTGATGTAGCCGTCTGGAACATCGCGCAGCAGAAAGCTCATGCCCTGCAGCCCGATATACATTGCAAGTGTCGCTGCGATGGGTGTGAAATTTGCGAACCTGATCAGAATCCCGTTGATGGCGCCGACAATCAACGCGCCAGCAAACATCAATACGAAACCGGCGGTGATCATGGCTGCTGATTTGTCGTCATTGACGAAGAAAGAGGCAACCACCACCAGAAATCCGGCGAGCGGACCTACCGACAAATCAATTCCGCCCATCAAAAGGGCGACAGTCTGGCCTAGCGCGATGAAACCCAAAGCCGTTGCCAGCAAGAGGATGTTATAGATGTTGAAGAACGACAAGAAGTTCGCGTTTTGGCTGAACACGTAAAGACCCAGCAAAATGGTCACGAGAGCAAGGGGAACCGCAGGCGCATTGTCTGATTGCAGAAAATGCCGCCAACTTCCCTTGGTCGAGCTGCCACCCTGCATCCCGCTGCCGCCCACATGATGGGTTCCTGCATTCACAGCCGCGGCGACAATCCGCTCTTCGGTAACTTCGGCGCCGACAAGCGTTTCGACAATCCGGCCCCGGGACATGACGATAACCTTGTCACACAATCCCTCAAGCTCAGCAGCGTCCGAAGAGTTCACGATGACCGGCGTCCCGGAGTCAGAGACATCGCGCAGGATGCGATAGATTTCTGCACGCGCGCCAACGTCAACGCCTTGGGTCGGTTCGTCGGCGATGATCAGGCCAGGCCCGGAAAGCAGCGCACGCGCCATCACGACCTTCTGCTGGTTGCCGCCAGAGAGCGACAAGACCGGCGCATCCATGCCCGGCGCCTTGACATCCAAAGAGTCAAAGGCAGCTGCGACCTGTTCCAACTCCTTTTTCCGGCTGACGATTCCGTACGCGGAAAATTTGTCGAGGGCAGCAAATGAAGCATTTTCCCGCACAGTCAGGCCGCTGGCCAGACCTTCCGTGTGCCGATCTGAGGGCATGAATGCGGCTTTGCGCGAAAGTGCATGGTGGTTGAGTGGCTCTCCATGAAGATTGATCGAGCCTTCGGATTGCTCAAGGCCCGCCAGCGCCCGCATCAGTTCGGGCTGACCATTGCCGGCCACACCCGCGACCCCTATGATTTCCCCCCGCGACACATCGAAATTCACATCCTTGAATTTCTTGCCACTGAGTGATCGAACTGAGAAATTGACGTCGCTCGACGCGGCTTTTGATTTTTGAGGAAATGCCGATCCGAGCGTACGGCCAACGATCATGGCCAAGAGTTCGGCATCGCCAAGCTCATTGACCAACCCCACGCCTCGAACACGCCCATCGCGAAGCACGGTGACCCGGTGTGCAATCTGGCGAAGCTCGGCCAGACGATGCGTTATGTAGATCACCGAGGTTCCGGTTTTGACGACTTCGCGAATACGCCCGAAAAGCATATCGGTGGCATCTTGATCGAGCGAGGCTGTCGGCTCATCAAGGATCAGTACCTTTGGCTTAATCGCCAAGGCTTTGGCGATTTCAAGCAAGTGCTTCTGTGCAACTGTCAGCGCGTCAGCCCGCGTGCGAAGCGGCACATCCAGGCCAACTGCATGCAACATCTTCTGAGCGACGGCTTGCGCTGATTTTCCTTCAAACAATGAGGCAGGCAGCGCTACCTGAAGATTCTCCAGCACAGACAGATCATCAAGTATGGCAGGATGCTGAAAGGAAATCGCGATCCCGAGAGACGCCGCGGTTTCTGGAGTCATCGGCGAAATACGGCCGCCCTCAAAGGTGATTTCACCGATCAACGGCTGAAGCGTGCCGGAAATGACGTTCATCAGAGTAGATTTTCCAGCACCATTCTCGCCGAGGATGGCGTGAACTTCACCAGCATAGAATTCCACACTGACGTCCTTGAGAGCGGGCACGCCAGAAAAATACTTTGAAACATTTGAAAGCCGAAGGGTGACGTCACCTTTCGAAGATGCATCTGCTTCTTTCAATTTTGGTTTTTGTGCCAACACTTCACGAAATCCACATTGGGTATTGAGACGTCCCGGAGAGGCTGTTCTCTCCGGGACTGCTATTGTTTTATTGGCCTACAGCTTTTGCCTGTTCGTCATCCGGCAATTCGGAGGACAGGTAGATTGCACCAGGCAGATCCTTGCGGCATTGAACCGGGTTTGGAGTGCCCGACACTGAATCTTCAAAAACAGGTGCTTTGAAGATTTCGTCCGCAGGAGGTGTGCCGCCTGTTGCGGCAGCAACAGCATGCATGACAGCGAGACGAACGTTGTCATTGCCTGTTGCTACAGTGAAGAGCTTGAAGTCCGGATTGTCCTTCTGGACTTCCGTCCAGAAGCAGCCAAGCGAGTTGCCGTCAGACGTGGCCAAGGCCGGGATCGATTTGCCCGACTTGCCGAACAGCGGAAGTGCGCCAACCAGCGAAGGACCGAAATCAGAAACGATAACGTCGATCTTTTCGTTCTTGGCGATTTCAGCAGTGAGAACTTTCTGCGTCAGAGCAGGATCCCAGTTCGTCACGGCAAATGGCTCCGGGTTCACGAACACATATTCCGCACCAAGCACCGACTTCAGGCCTTTGAGTTCGTCGAGGCCCTGGCTGTTGCCGGCCGGGCCACTCAGGAACAAGATATTGCCGCCCTTGGGCAGAATGCTCTTGATCCAGTTGCCCCAGCTTGCTCCATCATCCACGAAAGCAGAACCGATGAACTTGGTGTAGTTTTCGCCTGCCTTGCCGCCGACATCAACGCGGTAAGGCACAATGACCTTGCCCGCTTTGAAGACGCTGGTGATGGCTGGCAACATGGCTGGTCCGGCATCACCGAACACCACGAGTGCATCGACACCCTTTGCAGCCATGCCCTTGATATCGGAGATGGACTTTTGCGTGTCGCCTTGGCCGTCAGCGTATTCATAGCTGGTGATGCTTGGGCAAAGTGCAGCAGTCTGTTTGCCTGATGCCGTTGTCACCTGGCGCCAGCTGTTGCCGCCGTAACCATCCAGCAATGCGATCGTCGCCTTGTTGGGGCCGCACCATGATGGCGTTTCGGCCTGTGCCAAAGTCGTGTAGCCAAGCGCCAAAACAGCTGTCGCTGTTGCGAACGCCAGCTTCTGTCTAAGGGATAAGTATTTCATTTCGTTCCTCCGTTTTTGATATTTTTATTCGCGTAGTTGAGTTTACTGTCCACCGGACAGAGTAAACACCGATCCCAAAACCCAAGGCCAAAGCCTGGATGATGGTTTGCGCCGAATATGGCACTCCAACAGAGAGTGCGAACTGGCTCAATTGGTTCAAGAAAAACGCTGCGATGACCGTCGAGACGGGATAGCCACGGCCGCCAAGCAGCGATGTTCCACCGAGCACAACCACGGCAACAGACGGCAGCAGGAGGCTGTCGCCTTGAAAGGCCGTCGGCTCGCGGGTTATGCCGGCGATGAGTATGCCCGCCATGCAATAGAGCAGTTGGGCATAGACATAGGCCATCAGCTGATGGCCCTGGACTCGAAGCCCGGAGGCGCGAGCGGCCAACGGATTGGCTCCGATCGCCTCGAAGCGCCTTCCAACGACCGTCTTCTTCAGGACAAACGAAACGACCAGCAAAGCTGCGAGTGCGAAATAGACCGAGTTCGGAATACCGAATGTCTCTCCGCCGGCGATCTCTGCCAACAGCGAAGTAGTGATCGAGGGCACGCCCCCAGAGACGGCAAACACGCACCCATAGAGCAAGGCATTCACGCCAATCGTGGCGATGATCGCATTGAGCCGGAAGAAGCTCACCAGGATTCCATTCACAAGGCCCGCCGCCAAAGCAAAGCCCAATGCGATCAGGACCGCCGGCAGCAGCAAGGAGTCGTTCTGCTGCGGATAATGGGTTGAGACAACCACGGCGAGCGATACGGCACCGGCCAGCGATAGATCAAAGCCGCCTTGCTGAACGACGAGCAATTGGCCCAACCCGACAATTGCAATTACCGCCGCAAAAGGCAGGCTCCCGGAAAGAGCGCCCCAAGAAAGGCTGGAAGGCGCAAACAAAAGACAAACGACAATCAGAGCAAGCGTGGAGATTATGACCGTCACAAAGCTTCTTGCCAGCGGTAAAGGAAGAAGATTGCGCTTCGGCAGCGTGTTTGCGGCTGTTTGATTCATTGCTCTTTTCTCCCCCTTCCCTGCCCAATTGGGTCTTCTCTTGGTGTTCTGTTTCTTGTCATGACCGTAAGTGCCGTTGCTTGGGCGCGGAGTGCCCAAGTTGCGCTAGGGCAGCACTTTGGCGGCGCGGAATCGATCAAATGCATCGGCGAACGAGCGCACCGAGTTCTGGTAGGCGGTGAAACCCATGTCGCGGCTCTTTGTCATGTCGTTGAAGTTCTCGATGACACGGCCAAGATCAGCATCGCTGTGCCACCATGAGGCGACAGTGCTCAGAGGGTTTTTCTGCAAACCATGCTCGGCGACAATCTTGTCCCAAACCGGCTCCATGCCTTCCATCTGCTTTTCAAGCGGCTGGGCATGGCCAGGGTACTCTGCAGCCTCGACACCCAGATGAGCGGCGATTTTCGGCCACAGCCAATTCCACCGGAATATTTCGCCATTGGCTATGTTGAATGCATTGTTACGCGCCAGCGGCTCGGTTGCCGCCCAAAGCAGTTGCTTTGCGATAATGCGCCCATCGGTGATGTCGACACAGGCCTCATATTGCTGCGGCGAGCCCGGAAAAACGAATGGACGGCCCGTTTCCTTGCAGATGGCGGCATAAGCACCGAGCGTCGCAGCCATGTTCATCTGGTTGCCGACCGCAAAACCGATCAGCGTGTGCGGACGATGAACCGACCATCCGAAACCTTGCCTGTCCGCCGCAGCAAACAATTCGTCTTCCTGATCGTAATAGAAATTCTGATAGGGAAGCCGGGGCATTTCCTCGCGGAAAGGCGTTACCATCTTGGTTTTAGCATAGGCCTCGAACGGCCCCATATAGTGCTTGGCGCCCGTCACGAGTGCCGCATGCTTGATCTTCTTGCCGTCCATCGCCTGAAGCAGGTTGCGCACCATGCCGGCATTCACACGGCAGTTCTCGGCCTCCGTCGCTTGGCGCAGCCATGCGGTGATGAAGACATCCGTTGGGGTCACATGCTCCAACGCGGCATTCAGGGCTTGGTCATCAGTCAAGTCAACGGCGATATGATTGACGCCTTTGGGCAGGTCATGCGCGTGTCGCGAAATGCCGGAGACTGTCCAGTCATTTGCGAGCAGGTGTTCGGCCAAGTGGCGGCCAATAATGCCGGATACACCGGCGATGAGCGCGTGGCGCGTCATGAATTCAGTCCCTTTGTTGAGAGCGTCACCTTGATGCACGCTTGCGGATCTTTGCCGAGATTGAAGGCTTCAACCGCATCGGTAAGGCCAAAGTGATGCGTCTGGATCGGTGAAAGATCAATTCCGGTGCGCTCGAGAAACCTGATTGCTGCCGGCCAGACACCGGGTGAACCGATACAGCCTCGCACCGTGAGGTTCTTCAACTGCAACAGACCAAGTGTTGATGTGACCTTGCGGCCAATGTTGAGACCCACCATCGAGACACGGCCGTTTTCCATGGCGTATTCGAGCACATTGGCAACCGAGGCATCATGCCCTGAGGCTTCAACCACCAGCTCGGCACCTTTGCCGCCGGTCAATTCCTTGATGCGTTCAACCGGATTGTCGTTTGCGTCCACCACTTCAGCGGCGCCCAGTCTCAGGGCAATGTCACGGCGCATGGCGATCGGATCCACGACGATGACGCGTGCGCCCATGCCGATAGCGGCAGCCGCAGTCACGAGGCCGATGGTGCCGCCGCCCGAAACGACCACGGTCTCGGAGGCATTGGTGCCGCC
>JBAVTG010000228.1:0-11785 GCA_049696015.1 Rhizobiaceae bacterium
AACCTGCAACCTGCTTCATCGCCTTGATCTGCGCGGACGAACCGACGCGGGACACGGACAGGCCGACGTTCACGGCAGGACGGATGCCCTGATAGAACAGGTTGGTTTCTAGGAAAATCTGACCATCGGTGATCGAGATCACGTTGGTCGGGATGTAGGCGGACACGTCGTTCGCCTGCGTTTCAATGATCGGCAGCGCAGTCAGCGAACCGGCGCCATTGTCGTCATTGAGCTTGGCAGCGCGCTCGAGAAGGCGGGAATGCAGATAGAATACGTCGCCGGGGTAGGCTTCACGGCCGGGCGGGCGGCGCAGCAACAGCGACATCTGGCGATAAGCCACTGCCTGTTTGGACAGATCGTCATAGGCGATCAGCGCATGCATGCCGTTATCGCGGAAATATTCGCCCATCGCGCAGCCGGAGAACGGCGCGAGGAACTGCATCGGCGCAGCATCGGACGCGGTAGCGGCGATGATGATCGAATAAGGCAGCGCGCCGCGCTCTTCGAGCACCTTGACGAACTGAGCCACGGTCGAACGCTTCTGGCCGATGGCAACATAGACGCAGTAGAGCTTTTCCTTTTCCGGGCCATTGTCGTGAATGGCTTTCTGGTTGAGGAACGCATCGAGGATGACGGCGGTCTTGCCGGTCTGGCGGTCGCCGATGACCAGTTCGCGCTGGCCGCGGCCAACCGGGATGAGCGCATCAATAGCCTTGAGGCCGGTTGACATCGGCTCATGCACAGACTTGCGCGGGATGATGCCGGGAGCCTTGACGTCAACGCGTGAGCGAAGCTTGGCCTTGATCGGACCCTTGCCGTCAATCGGATTGCCGAGCGCGTCAACGACGCGGCCGAGAAGTTCGGGACCAACAGGAACGTCCACAATCGCGCCGGTGCGCTTGACGGTGTCGCCTTCCTTGATGTCGCGGTCGGAACCGAAAATAACGACGCCGACATTGTCAGCTTCAAGGTTGAGGGCCATGCCGCGGATGCCGCCGGGGAACTCGACCATTTCGCCCGCCTGGACGTTGTCGAGACCGTAGACACGGGCAATGCCGTCACCGACGGACAGAACCTGACCGACTTCGGAAACTTCAGCTTCCTTGCCGAAGTTCTTGATCTGATTCTTGAGAATGGAAGTAATTTCAGCGGCGCGAATATCCATCAGCCGACCTCTTTCAACGAGAGCTTGAGCGAAGACAATTTGGTGCGAAGCGAGGTGTCGATCTGCTTGGAGCCCACCTTGACGATGAGGCCGCCGAGCAATGACGGATCAACCGTCACCGAAAATGCGACATCCTTGCCGGCCACGCCTTTCAGCGTGTCCTTCAGTTCTTTTTCCTGCGCTGGCGTCAGCGCATGCGCGCTTGTGACTTCAGCGGAGGTTTCACCGCGATGTTCGGCGGCGATCTTGCGGAACGCCGCGATCATGCCGGGAACCGCAAACAGCCGGCGGTTGCCCGCGGCGACGCGGAGAAAATTGGAAACGAGCGCGCCGAGCTTGGCCTTGGCGGCAATGGCGCCGATCGCCTTGACCTGATCACCGGTGGAAAACACCGGGCTGGCCACAAGGCGCTTCAAATCAGCCGAACCATTGATCAGCGCATCAACCGAGCCCAGGTCTTTTTCGACGGCGGCAACCGACTTGGCTTCCAACGCCAGCGCGAACAGCGACCCGGCATAGCGCTCGGCAACAGCAGAAACGGGAGAAGCAGATTGTGCCACGGCGTGCCGGTTCTCGCAATTTGAACCCGAGGATTCGCCGTCCGGAAGGCCAGGACATGCTAACCCATTGGGTTGATTGAGTTTAATTCGACAGGCAAAGCCAGATTTGAAGTCTGCCGGTCAAAATGTGCCTGCCGTCTAGCATAGGCTTTCAACTGCCGCAACATGCCCGGCACTGCTCTTTTGCGCGACTTTTGCCGCATGCGCGGACAAACTGTCGAGTTAGAGGATGAATCCGAATGCAAAGAGCAGCGGCAGAGCCGCAAGGGCGATTTCTATCGCGATCGAAATCCAATTGTACAAAGTGTTGCCGCCATCAGACATGATTGAGATCAGCCGTCCGAAAGCGGTAAACGCCCACGAAACGCCGAGCGCGACCCAAAGCATGGGCTGGGCAAACAAAATGCAGCAAAGGCCAAGCCCGAGATAAAACCCGGCCATCGTGCCGCGCCCTTCAGCCAGTGCTTCCGGATGATTAGGGTGAGTCGTGATCCGGATGATGCGAAAGGCGGTTCTCGGCGCAAACAGAAAGATGAGCCCGAACGCAATGGTGGTCAGCGCTGTCGCCCACGCTGCCCACTCGCCCTGACTTGCCGGCCAGTAAAGTTCCATGTCGTCCCCCGTTCGAACATCTGCCGACAGAAATAACCATGTCCGAAGCGATTTATCAAATCACCGCAAAACGCTGAATTGCTTGGCGGCGCTCTCGGCCGGCCGACATTGGCTGACTAGCAACCACATGAGATTCCGGCTATCACTGAAAGAAAACAAGAACGCGCGGTGACGATGCCTGCCCCAAATCCGGATTTGCAACCGATGCTGGCCCTATTCGGCCATCCGGGACACGAGCTGCTGGTCGGGCAATTGCTGGCCGATACAAACGCAACAGTCTGCTGGCTGTCAGATGGCTCCGGCGGCGCCCAAACGGACCGCAGCGGTTACACCAGATCCCTGCTGGCTGATTGCGCCTGCGCAGTCGGGTCAGTTCACGGGTTTGCTTCTGACAAGGCATTCTATGCCGCCATCATGGACGGCAATGCAGGTTTCTTCGACTCTGCCATCGAGGCTCTGGAAGCAACCATTCACGCGCTGCGGCCGTCAGTTATCCTCACGGACCCTATGGAGTATTTCAATCCGCTGCACGATCTGGCCAACACCGTAACCGACATCCTGATCGCAAAATCTGCAAGAAAACCGGGACTGACAATCGGCAAACTCGTCTATGCCAATGAATATCCGGAACATTTCGCAACAGAAAAACCAGCGGCATTGCGGACACTGACAGCCGCAGAGCAAGAAGAACAGATGCGACGGCTGGCAGCATATGTGCCGCTCCATGCGGAATGGAGACGCATGGAGCAAAGCGGGAAACTGCTTTCGATGGATGTCGAACGGCTCTATCCAGATCCGCTGCGCTTCGAGGATATTCCGCCGGCGTCGCAAACAAGATTCAAATCCGCCTATTATGAAGACTATGGAAGAGCCGCGGTGGCAAAGGGGATTTACCAATCCAGTTTGACATTTGCAGACCATGCGCTGCCTTTTGCCAGGCAATTGGTTCAACGCCATTTGGGAACGGCGCAGTGAACATCGTCATCTGCAATATCCAGATGTCCGGACGCACTGGCACAGAGATCGTCACACGCGATCTTGCGCTTGGGTTAAAGAGCCGCGGACACCAGGTCTCGGTTTTGACACAACAGGAAAACGGCCCTGTCGCTGACGAATTGCGGGCCAAAGGCGTGCCGGTTGTTGCAAATCCTTCGGAAGCTGGCGAAGCAGACATCATCCACATCAACCACATGGAAAGCGCAACCGCTCTTCTTGCGTTGACCCCTGATGTCCCGGCAATCTTTGTTTGCCACGATGCCACAACCGGCCACAGCTATGCAAAGACGCAACCATCCATCAAGTCCTTTTTCGGGGTTTCCGAGGCTTGCCGGCAGCGCATCGCTGCCGACACCGGTTTGGCGTTGGACAAGATCGGCGTGATGCCCAATTACCTGAACCTGGGGCTGATCCCCTTGCGCGAGGCACGGCTGCCGCTGTTTCCACGCAAATGGTTGTTTGTCGCCGAAAAATGGCAAAGCGAAATCCTGTTGGCAAAACTGGAAACGGTTGCACAACAGTTCAAGGCAAATCTTGAAGTGATCGGCCCATGGGCGGGCAAGACTGTTGATGATCTGCCGGCCGCGTGCCTTGGGCAGCACCTGGTATTTGCCTCGGCGCGCTGCGCGATGGAGGCCTCGGCCACGGGTGCGGGCGTGATCGTCTGCGACCCGCGCGGCCTTGCTGGATTTCTGACACCGGAACTTTGGCGCAAGGCAGGACTGCACAATCTGGGCTACGGCTGTCTTGCCGAACCATGTGAAATCGATACGCTGGCCGGCGCTCTACGGAGGTGGAACCCGTGGAAAGCCTCAAAAGCCGGCAAAATCATCCGGGCGGAACGCGACCTGTCAGTCGGGCTGGACCGGATTGAGTCAATCTATCGCAGCGTGATTGCGTGAGGGGTTCCTTTGCCAATACCATCGTCATTGAGAAAACTGTTCGCCAGCTTACGCGCTGAGCCCAAGCGCGGATATGCAATCTGCACGGCGCCGCGCAGCGGCAGCAACTATCTGTGCCAACTGTTGACGAGCACTGGAAAACTCGGCGCGCCACTCGAATATTTCAACGGACAGAGCCGCAGGATTTTCGAGGATCCGGATTATCCGGACCAACCCAAAGCACAGATCGCGAAAATCCTGACCGCCGGTTCAACGCCAAATCGGGTTTACGGACTTAAAGTGTTCAATTACCAGCATCGTGCCGTCGCAGCCCAAATGGATTGGCCAGCTAAACTGCCAGAGCTCAAGTATGTTTATCTCAAGCGTAACGACATAATCAGTCAGGCAATTTCATGGGCGCGGGCCAAACAAACGGGTCAATACCGGGCCTCACAGCCTGCGTTGGGCAATCCGCGGTATGACCCGGCGCAAATTCTGGAATGCCTTGTGCACATCCAGCAGGAATATGCCGGGTGGGATGCCTACTTTGATGCCAGCAGCATCAAGCCGCTCAAATTGACATATGAGGATGTCGTCAAAAATCCTCAGGGGGCGGTTGATGCTATCGCGGGCATGCTGGGCGCAAATCCAGGTTGCGCCGTCGAAATGGCGCACGTTACTGTCAATGTGCAGTCCGATGAAACATCAAGGCAATGGCGGCAGCGTTTCTTGCAAGACACGCCAGATGTCGGCCATCGAACCAGATGATCTGCGCGTCCCTTTGGCATTGACCAGTCAAGGCATCTTCAATGATAAATCGGGCGTGCGGCATCCTGATCTGAAACCACAGGCCGCACAATATCCCAGGCCATGTGAAACAGGTAGGCATAGGCGGTGTAGGCTACCGACAGCGCCAGATCGAGTGCCAATGCGTCCATCATGCCCAAATCGCCGATGAACATGATCACCGGTGTTGTGGACAGGACCGAGGTCAGTTCATGCGAGGCGGCATGCACAATGCGCAGCGACTGCGGCCGGTCGCTGGCGACGCGATGGGAAGCCGTCCAGTCGATCATGTCAAAAACCGTGTTATGCACCGGCGACCAGACCATGCAGGCGATCGAGACGAAAAACAGCAGCACAAGCGAGTCGTGTCCGGAAAATCCGCCGATGACAGCAACAATCGGCGCAATGATCGCAAGTCCGATCACTTCATAGGCCAGTGTTTGATAAATCCGTTCACGCATCGACCGCAAAGCCATAATTGCACCATTGGTTCTGTCCGGCCTGACCGGCTCCAACAAGCGCCCCGCAGCTTTCCTCCCATGCTGCGCCTTATGCTGCATCACCCGATTGGATGATGACCGCTTATTTTATCGTCGAACTCAAGATTGCGGGGTTCCGGACCGAACGTGATTAAGCCAGAGCGTGAATGCCGGGATCCAATTGTCATAAATATGCCTGTTTACTTCCGGAACTGGTTGATAGCAGCCCATTGGATCGACTAGGTTGATTGCATCAGATCGGGCGCTTCTCCATTTCAGGCAGCAATGAAAAACGATTATTCTTCACTTACCGAACCGGTCATGCGCGATGCCTATTTCAGGGCGGACATGACAACCGGCTGCCGCGACAGCGACTACATTCCCAAAGTCGCCAATGCCGGGGACATCATCGTCAAGAATGGCCAGCGCCTGCAGATCATGCACAATGGCGTGAAGGTCGTCGCTGGCGGCTATGGCGGCGAATGGATGGCAGGCATCATCGCCAAGCTCGGCGGCCACCATGAACCCCAGGAAGAGGCGGTGTTTCATGAGGTGATGAAACTCCTGCCAGCCAAAGCGACAATGATCGAACTGGGCGGCTTCTGGTCCTATTACTCGCTGTGGTTTTTGAAACAATCACCGGCCAAGCGCAAATCCGTCGTCGTTGAGCCTGATGCACGAAATCTGGCCATTGGCCAGGCGAATGCGGCGGCCAACAAGCGGACCATCGAATTTGTCAATGCAAGCGTTGGCGCCAAATCACTTAAGCCGAGAAAGTTCACCTGTGACGACGGCGAAATTGTCAAAGTGCCGCAAGTCAGCGTTCCCGATATCATGCGCCAGTTTGACATGCCGGTTTTGGACGTGCTGCACTGCGATATTCAGGGGTTTGAAACCGTGGTGTTGCAGTCATGCCAAAGCCTGCTTGCCGCGGGCAAAATCCGCTTTTGCGTGGTCTCAACCCACACACATTATATTTCCGGCGACCCGTTGACGCACCAGCGCTGCCTGAAAATCGTAAAGGACGCCGGCGGTCAGATCCTGGCCGAACATGATGTGCATGAGAGCTTCAGCGGCGACGGTTTGATCGTTGCCTATTTCGGCAAAGAGCCAATCAAATGGACACCGCCGCACCTGAGCTACAACCGCTATGCCACAAGCCTCTTCCGCAATCCGCTGTTTGATCTGGATGACATCAATCAGGGTAAAATCGAACGGGCCGAGAAGACCAAGCTGTAGGGCAACGAAGCCGGTTTCATTTAGGACCGGTCGCCGCAGCTGCCGCTGATTTCGATCTGATTGAACAATCCGAAGCGCGAAACAATCATGGTTCCGGTGAGGGCCTCGCCAGCGACAGTTGAAGCTGAAAGACCGGCGAGATTGAGACGCACGTCATAGTTCCGATAGCCCTGCGTGCGGTAATGCACCGAGATCGCACCGCTTTGGCGCGCATGGGCAATCTGGCGCAGCTCATGCAACACACCGTCAATCTTCATCAAACCACGCATGCCAAATGGCGGCTCGGCACTGGGAAAAGCAATGAAAACCAGCGTGCTCTGGGAGGATTTCGCCGGCTCCGCGCCTTGCTGCCAAGCCCGGCAAACCGAGCCGGCTGGCTGCCAGACCATGCCGTCAACAACCGGCGCGCCCGGGTCGCTTTGACCCAATGCGGCGCATGGGAACAGGGCGAATGCAACGATTGCAGCGGCTTTCATGGCATGCCTCCAAAGGCAAAAGGCAAGCTACCATGCGCTGGTCCAAACCTGAAAAACAAATGCTCTTGATCTGAATGTCACAGAAAACTCTGCGGATCGATATCCACCTGCACCATGACATTGCCGCGCACTTTTGGGCCTGCAGCCAGCATCTGGCGGATGAAGGCCTGAATGTCGGCCTTTCGCGGCGCCCGCACCACCAGCCGGAACCGGTGGCGGCCCCGGATCAGGGCCAGCGGCGCTTCAGCCGGGCCGAGCACATCCACGCCCTCCATACGCGGCGCGGCAAGGCGCAGGCCGCGCGCATGCGCTTCTGCTTCCTGGCGCGTATTGGCCGAAACGATGATGCCCGCCAGCCGGCCGAACGGCGGCAGTCCGGAACGCTCGCGCTCGCGCGTTTCGCGCTCGTAAAACGCTTCAACATCGCCTGACACGATGGCCTGCATCACCGGGTGTTCGGGCTGGTAGGTCTGGATGAGACCGGTCGAGGCCTTGCCAGTGCGCCCCGCCCGCCCCGTTACCTGGCTCAAGAGCTGGAACGTCCGCTCGGCAGCGCGGGGATCGCCATTGGCAAGTCCAAGATCGGCATCGACCACGCCGACAAGCGTCATGCCCGGGAAATTGTGGCCTTTCGCGACCAGTTGCGTGCCAATGACAATGTCAGCATCGCCCTTGGCAATTGCTTCCAGTTCGAGCCGCAGCCGCTTGACGCCGCCCAGAAGATCGGACGAGAGCACGAGAATGCGCGCATCGGGAAAATGCCCCGCCGCCTCTTCGGCGATGCGTTCAATGCCCGGACCGCATGCCACCAGATGATCAAACGTGCCACACTCGGGACAGGCATCGGGCCGCTTTTCGTCATGGCCGCAATGGTGGCAGACCAGCTTGCCGCGAAAGCGGTGTTCGACCAGCCAGCTTGAGCAATCAGGACATTGAAAACGATGCCCGCAAACCCGGCACAGCGTCAGGGGCGCGTAGCCGCGCCGGTTCAGGAACAGCAGCGACTGCTCGCCCCTGGCCAGCGTTTTGCGCATTTCGGCGAGCAGCACAGGCGACAGGAACCCGCCGCGCTGAGGCGGGTGGCGGCGCATGTCAACCGCTTGCAGCGCCGGCAGGCTGGCATCGGCAAACC
Source organism: Rhizobiaceae bacterium (assembly GCA_049696015.1). GTDB lineage: Bacteria > Pseudomonadota > Alphaproteobacteria > Rhizobiales > Rhizobiaceae > JANMEX01. The sequence continues at coordinate 8,327 of JBAVTG010000228.1, forward strand.
GGGTTGGCAAGTCAACCTGCCGGTAGCGCCCTTGCGCGGCATTCACCCGGCTCTCAATCGACGGCGTGGCCGACGACAAGATGACCGGAAATCCGGAAATGCGCCCGCGCACCACCGCCATGTCGCGGGCATTGTAAAACACCCTGTCCTCTTGCTTGAAGGCCGGGTCATGCTCTTCGTCCACGACGATCAGCCCAAGATCGGCAAAGGGCAAAAACAGCGCCGAGCGCGCCCCGGCGACGACGCGCACCCGCCCCTCCGCCACCTGCCGCCAGACCTTTTCGCGCGCCTTGGGCGCAAGGTCTGAATGCCACTCGGCAGGCATTGCCCCGAACCGGTCCGCAAACCGTTCCAAAAAGGCATGCGTCAAGGCAATTTCAGGCAACAGGATCAGCACTTGCTTGCCCTGCCGCAAGGTCTGCGCGATCGCTTCAAAATAGACTTCGGTCTTGCCGGAGCCCGTAATGCCATCGATCAGGGTGACTGAAAAATTCTCTTCGGCAACAGTTGCCCGCACTGTGTTTGCCGCGGCCTTTTGCTCTTCCGACAAAGTCTGCGTGCCATAGTCGGGATCGGGCAGCGGCACGATGGGCTGCGCAGGCAATTCAGTGCGCTCGAACACACCTTGTTCGTGCAGACCATCGATGACCGTGGCTGACACGCCCGCCGCATGGGCAAGCCCCGTGCGGGTCCAGGCCATGCCGTCGCCAGCCAATTCCAGAACGCGGCTGCGGGCAGATGTCATGCGCTCCGGACGATGGCCGGTAAACACCAGCGCTTCAATCGCAGGCTCGGGATCAAACGCCGCCGGCGCGCGCAGCGCCATGCGGGCCACCAGCCCCGGCGGCGACAGTGTGTAGTCCGCCACCCATTCAATGAAGCGGCGCATGTCATGATTCAGCGGCGGGCAGTCAAACAGCGCCGTGACGCTTTTGAGCTTTTTCGGATCGACTGCGCCGGCATCGCCGTCCCACACCACACCATAGACTTCGCGCGGCCCGAGCGGCACCTGCACGATGGACCCGGGCTCTGCCGTCCGTCCCGGCGGCAGCGCATAGGAATAGGCGCGCTCTGCCGGCATCGGCACCAGCACAGGCACTATTTTTCTCAACACCGGCGAATCTTGGTTCATTACCGCGTGACCTTGGCGCGGGCTTTGGCTAAAGAAAAGCCAAGTTTCACGCGATACGCCCGCGTTACCGCTTTTGAGGAAGGAAAAGCCATGAAGTTCTTCGTAGATACCGCCGATGTGAAGGAAATCCGCGAGCTCGCTGCCACCGGGTTGCTGGATGGCGTGACGACCAATCCGACGCTGATCATGAAGGCTGGCCGCCCGATGCTCGAAGTCATTGAGGAAATCTGCTCGATCGTCGACGGACCGGTCTCGGCGGAAGTCGCCTCGATCGAATACGACGCGATGCTGAAAGAAGCGGCTGTCCTGAAGAAGATCGCCAAGAATGTTGTGGTCAAGCTGCCGCTGACCTGGGACGGCTTGCGCGCTTGCAAGGTGCTCACTGACGAGGGTGTGAAAACCAATGTCACACTGTGCTTTGCCGCCAATCAGGCGCTGCTCGCGGCAAAGGCCGGCGCGACCTACATTTCGCCGTTCATCGGCCGCCTTGATGACATTCATCTAAACGGCATGGAACTGATCGCCGAGATCCGCACCATTTATGACAATTACGATTTCAAGACCGAAATCCTGGCCGCCTCAATCCGCTCGGTCAATCATGTCAAAGAAGCTGCGCTGCTGGGGGCTGACGTTGCCACCATCCCGGCATCCACCATCAAGGCGCTCGTCGCCCATCCGCTGACCGACAAGGGTTTGGCAGGATTCCTTGCCGATTGGGCAAAGACCGGCCAGAAGATCGGTTGATTGCTGTTGGATTGAGATTGCAAAGGCGGGCCGAAATCCCGCCTTTTCTTTGCCGAATTTCGCTATCTCACTTCGCCAAATCAGCCGCCAGCGCCAGCTTCAGCATTTCGGCCAGTTCCCGCGCAGCCCGGTTCTCAGCATCACGCAGGGCACGCAGTGCCGCATACTGCTGGATTGGCCGGTCAAAGGATACCGTAGCCGTGCGCTTGCCAGACGCGATCTGCTGACCCGACGCATCTTTGAGGAGATAAAGCGAGGTCAGGACGACACTGCCTGCGGTCGGCTGGGTTGAATTGCCGCCAACCACTGGCGCGGAAGCAACGGAAAGAACCTGCTGGGTGACGCCAAGGTCAACCGTATAAGCCGAGCTGGCCGGTTCGCCCGCGCCGCCCGAAAGGCCGAAGATGAGATGGTTGCGCACTTCCTGCGCGACCCGGTCATAAGCCGGCGCGACCGCAACCGAATTCAGCGCCGAATTGGTTGTGACACCAGCCGAATTTGGCGCGGAATCCGAATAGAGCGGGCGCACCTGGCACCCCGAAAGCGCCAGTGACAAGACCGTAGCGCCGACAAGAGCTTTCACGCCGGAATAATCAAACAAAAGCATCGATGGTCCTTTGCGGCACCAGAATGAACTTCATGGCATTTTGGACGATGCCGTGAGCGGGCACCGCCATTTCGACGGCAGATTGGTCTGCGCTGCGGGCAAAAGTCAAATCAGGGCGCGCAACGGGATTGCTCAATAGTGGATTTGTGACGTCGTGTCGCAAGATAGGGTTTCACATTGGTTGTGGCATTCGGTTGCCATAAAAGGTCATTGCCTGCAAATAGAGGCCGAACTGGCGCGGACCTTCACCATGATTGCGGTCAAGCGTCAACCGGAATGGCTAAGTCAGGAAGTGGCAGTTGATGCAGGACAGTGTTGAAAAGCTGAATATGGTGCGCCAGGCCATTGCAGAGGCCGAACAGGGCGCCGCGCGCGCCAAAGGTTCTGTGACCCTGGTTGCCGTTTCCAAGACCTTTGACGCCCAGGACATTCGACCTGTTCTCGATGCTGGCCAGCGCGTCTTTGGCGAAAACCGGGTGCAGGAGGCATTTGGCAAATGGCCGGACCTGAAGGCTGAATACCAGGACGTGGAACTCCACTTGATTGGCCCGCTGCAATCCAACAAGGCAGGCGAAGCGGTTGCCTTGTTTGATGTGATCCAGACGGTTGACCGCGAAAAGATCGCCGCAGCATTGGCAGGCGAAATGAAAAAACAGGGCCGGACGCCAAATCTTTATGTTCAGGTCAACACCGGGCTTGAAGCACAAAAGGCCGGCATCGATCCGCGCGAGACGGTTGCTTTCGTTAACCGTTGCCGTGAGTTTCACGGCCTTACCATCGAAGGCCTGATGTGCATCCCGCCAGCGGAAGAGAACCCCGGCCCGCATTTTGCCCTGCTGAAGAAATTGGCATCCGAATGCGGCGTCGGGAAATTGTCGATGGGCATGTCCGGCGACTATGAAACGGCAATTGCCTTCGGCGCGACGCATGTGAGGGTCGGGAGTGCGATATTCGGGGTGCGGGGATAGGTCGAAAC
>JBAVTG010000229.1:0-2619 GCA_049696015.1 Rhizobiaceae bacterium
GACCCGCCGGACTTTCATATTCGGCAAGTCCGAGGCATTGCGGCAGTTCGACGGACGGTTCTCCAACAAGCGGCAGATCATCACTCGCAACAGTTTTGCCGCGGAGCCGCGCAAACAGGGCGTTCGAAGCGTAATTGGCTGCCTTCTCGCCATGATCATAGCTGTCGTCGCAGATATCGCAGTCCGGCACGGGTCCGCCAATCTTTTTTGATGGGCCAGAACAATTGGGATTGCTGGAGCTGAGCACGCAGCCGCCGCCACTGATCGAGTACATCGGTTTGCGCAGCCCATCCCACAGGTTCAGGCCATCTTGCCACAGCATCGCATGCTCGGTGATCTGCGCCTTCGCAATAACTTGCGAAACTCCGGCGGAGTAAATGATCTCGGGCGTTTTGATAATCGCGGTCAGCGCCGTTTCGACCCCCGCATTGGCGCATTTGTCATCGCCTGCAGCGCACTCAAACTGCGCCTCCATTGGCTCGACGATCACCATCCCGGCAAGCCCATGCGCCGCATGGCCGATCGGATCGGAAAGCGACTTCACCGGCAGCGCGCCGAACGCGTGCGGCACAATGCGCAGGCGGATCGGGTCCCCGGTGTTTTCCGCATTGCTGATCGGCCGCTCTCCGGGCAAAAGCTCACGCCCATAGTGGAATGTCTGCAGCGTCTGCCTGAAGCAGTCCTCGATCTTGGTCAGCCTGTCCTTTCGCGCCGCCGGATCAGCAAACCTGACGCAATAGCGCCGGCCCAGAACTGGCACGGTGAAATCATCGTCGCCACTCCCGCAGACTTCATTGACTTCCGGCCAGACAGTCAGATTTGTCCTCAAATCCGGATCGGCGCACTGCAGGCCGATTCCATAGGCCGCGTCGGACGAAGCCTGTGCGGTCTTTCGCGTGGCAAGGACCTTATCCAGGCCGGCGCCTTCAAAACCGACAGTTCCGGCAAAATAGGTCATGACGGAAAGCTGAGCCTGCCCGGTCTCGACCGCAGGCGCAAGCGCCGGACGCGGATTGACGCCCACCGGTTCGGCCACATCGTCGGCATGCGTGATCATCGACATGGGAATGGTCAGCGCCAAGGACGCCGATGCTGTCAGTTCGCCCATTGTATAGTCTTGCCGCTCACTGTCCTTGTCGACAGTCAGGTCGGTATTGAGCCTGGTGATCTTCGGCAGCAGCGCATCGCCCGGCCGGTCGCGCAAGCCCCTTCGGGCATTGCCCGTCATGTCACCTACGGGAGCGCCGGAAACCTTGGTTTCGGTCAAGCCATTGACCACCACCAGGCGCAGGCAATCTCCAGCCCTGATGCGCTGCACATAAGGAATGTAGCCGCGCGCCTCCACAACCGCTTTTGCGGCTGCCTGCGCCTTTATCCAGTCAACGGCAGCAAAGCTTCCCTCGCTGTCCGCGCCGCGCCGCGTCATGGCGTGCACCTTCTGCTCCGAAAGGCCGAGACTGGCCAGCGGCACAGGCACCAGCATCAATCCATCCGGGTCGTGCAGGCCGCGCGCTGCATCATAGGGCACGCCGCCAAACGGATTGTCCTTTGCCGATATGCCAAGTTTGCGCGCCTCGATGGCGACCAGCGCCCGCACGAGATTTGGCGCCTTGTGCGTCGCCGCATTCGCCATATCGGCAATTGCAGCAGGGTCGAGGATGTCTTCAAAGGCCTTCGCCTCGATAAATGGACAGGACAAGTCCGGACCATCGGGAAAATCGCCGGTCAGACTGCGGTCAACCTCAGCCTTGGAAAGTGAACCGCTGGGCACCTTTTTTTCGGCGCTCAATGTCATTGCCGCTCGCACTTCGGCGCCGGCTTCGTCTTCATTCGGAACAGGTATCAGCCGCATCCCAACCAAGCTCTCCTTGGTGCCGATGCAGTCTTCAAGGCTGCTTGTTGGAAACGTCCTCCCGTCGGCGGCCAGACATTTTGTGACATCTGTCGAATCTTTGTTGGCGAAAATGCGCAGCATCCCCCAGCTGCCGTTCCACAGGGCATCGACCGTGCCGAAATGATAAAGCGAATCGCGCACTGGCAGCGCCGCCTCGATGCCGCCTATCAACTTGCCGCCCTCGGCCGGTGCGGCCATCATCTTGGCCCCGGCCACCTTCTGCCTGAAGGATTCCGAGCCGACATTCGAGGTCGCACTGAACTTGGCGGCAACTTCAAAATGCTCCGAAATGCCGATCTCCTGCCCCGAAATCATGCCCGTCGCATTATCGCAATAGGACGTCATTTTCCGGTAGTCATCGAGGAAACCGGGCTTCAAATCATCAAGCTGATCCGTGCCGAAAAGCTTGGAATGCTCACTTGGACTTCCGGACTCCGCCATCTTCATGCAGGCATTCCAGCGTGTCGGGCCATTGTGCTTCATGTCATCGGCGCCGAGCCTGGAATTGTAGGAAAAGGGCTGATCGACATTGCGGCGGAAGGATTTCCCTTCGACCGTGAAAACATGCTGGACTTCCTGCGCGCCCTGGATGAGCCGCACCATCACCCGCTCGCCTTCATAGGCCTCCAACAGCGGCGTGCACGGATCGCCATGTTCGCGTGAGCGGAACACGGTGGCCATGTCGCCGCCGGTTTTGACTTTCTGCCGTCTGATGCTGTCGGCAT
>JBAVTG010000230.1:0-1834 GCA_049696015.1 Rhizobiaceae bacterium
AAGCAGGCCAGTACATCAAGAAATATTTCGAACGCTTCCCCGGCATCAAGGATTATATGGAATCGACCAAGGCGTTTTGCCGCGAGAATGGCTATGTCGAGACCATTTTCGGGCGCAAGGCGCATTACCCGGAAATCCGCTCATCCAACCCGCAAGTGCGCGCCTTCAACGAGCGCGCGGCAATCAACGCGCCCATTCAGGGCTCGGCAGCCGATGTCATCCGCCGCGCCATGATCCGCATGGAAGACGCGCTGGCCAAGGCCGGGCGCGACGACACACGCATGTTGTTGCAGGTGCATGACGAACTGGTGTTCGAAGCGCCGGAAAGTTCAGCGGACAAGGCCATGCCGGTGATCCGCCACGTGATGGAAAATGCTGCCATGCCTGCGCTCGACATGAAAGTGCCGCTGAAAGTGGACGTGCGGGCGGCGAAAAACTGGGACGAGGCGCATTGAATTGAGGGATTCTCAAAGCTACCGGCAGACAGGATGAAAATCAAAGCGTCCTATCCGAAAAGATGGTGTTTCGCATTTCGGGCGCAGACCGCTGCACTACTCCCTCCCCCTTGTGGGGTGGGTTGGGGTAGGGGTTCCCTTCGCAAGAAACATCGAAGTCTGGCACCAGTCGCAATCCCAGCAGCTTCTTGCGAAAGGAACCCCCACCCCTAACCCCTCCCCACAAGGGGGAGGGGGACGACTTCGAACTGCGTCACTGTGGGTGATTTCAAGCTGCTGATATCACTGCATTCCTCTTGAGACTGCCTCAAGGACAAGGGTTCATGTGCAGGTGATGGATCTCGTCGATCCGCGCCAAGGTTGCCGCATCCAGCGACACATGGACTGAATTCAGGCATTCCTCCAGCTGCGCCATGGTGGTCGCGCCGATGATGTTCGAGGCGACGAAACTGCGCGAATTGACGAAGGCCAGCGCCAGCGTCGCCGGCGATATTCCGATCTCTGCGGCCAGCGCGAAATAGGCTTCATAGGCGATGTCTGCGCCCGGCGTTTCATAGCGCTGCAAGCGGTTGTACAATGTCTTGCGAGCCCCTGCCGGCAGGGCGCCGTTGCGGTATTTGCCGGTGAGGTACCCTTGCGCCAGCGGCGAATAGGCCAGCAATGGCACCTCTTCGCGCATGGTGATTTCCGCCGAACCGGTCTCAAACGTGCGGTTGACCAGACTGTAGGCGTTCTGCACCGACTGCATGCGCGGCAGCCCAAGCCGGTCGCTTTCGGCAAGGAACTTCATCGTTCCCCACGGGCTTTCGTTAGACAGGCCGGCAAACCTTACTTTGCCCGCCTTGACGAATCCATCAAGCACTTCGAGCTGTTCGAAAATCGGCGTTTCATCTTCAAGAGCCTGGAAGCTTACGTCACGCCATGTGGTGGGGGTTGATCCCCACGGCACCGGCCGTTCGGGAAAATGCAGCTGGTAGAGGTCGATATAATCCGTGCCGAGCCGTTTCAGGCTTTTGTCCAGCGCTTCGCTCATCTGCGCTTTGTTCAGCCGCGAGGGCGAACCGTCATCGCGAAACCAGGTCATGCCGGAGCGGCCAACCACTTTGGTGGCCAGAATGATCGTGTCGCGTTTGCCCCGCGCCTTGAACCATGAACCGATGATCCTTTCGGTCGAGCCCTGTGTTTCGGGCCTGGGGGGAATGGAATAGAGCTCTGCCGTGTCAAAGAAATTGACGCCGGCATCGACCGCACGGTCCATCTGCGCGTGGCCTTCGGCCTCGCTGTTTTGTTCGCCAAAGGTCATGGTGCCAAGGCAAATCAAAGAGACGTCCGGGCCATGACGGCCAAGCTTGCGTTTTTCCATCGGGGAGGTTTTCCTG
>JBAVTG010000231.1:0-2536 GCA_049696015.1 Rhizobiaceae bacterium
CAGAAGAAAACATCGAGCGGATAGCCGGTCCGCATTGCTATGCGTTCTTCACCGGCACCGACAGATTTATCAAAGAAGCCGAGCACGAGTTTACCGCCTTCTACCTGACCGACCTCCTTGCCCGCCAGTTTGAATCCTTTGTCATCGAACCGCTGAAGCTCGAACAGCATCCAGAGCTGAAAGAGATGGTGTTCGGCAACTACACCAAGATCGTGTACCTGGCCCAAACCGTCGACGCCGCGCTCCAGGCCAAAGCCAAATGGGCAGCGGATTATCTCGGTTTGGACTATGAATACCGGTTCACAGGCATGGGCGACCTCGAGCCTGCGCTCAAATCGATCTGAAAATCTAAATAACGATGGATAAATGTCTGGAATTGGTGCTCTTTCACCAATTCGTCACTTGTCGCGTAGTAAATGTCCGTGTGGAGGACGCGTAGCCTTGTTTTCGCCTGAGAGTCCGGAGAGTGACGTGCCAGCAATGGAGCCGGATTCGGTGACGGAAGATATTGGGCATAAGCCAAAACGGCGTCATCGGCCGCTGTCACGCGTGTTGCGCGATTTTGCCCATAACAATACGGGCGACGTCAGCCTTGGAAGCCTGCGGACGGCTCTGGGCGACCGCTCATTTGCGGCCCTGCTCGTTGTCTTCTCCTCGATCAACCTCATTCCGATCTTGCCGCCCGGCTCGACGATCGTGTTCGGCATTCCGCCATTGATCATCGCGGTTCAGATGATTCTTGGCCAAAAAAGCGTCTGGTTGCCGAAAACACTGCTGGACCGCTCATTTGGCGCGGAACGCTTCAAATCGATCATGCGTTCCGTGACGCCGCGGTTGCGCCGCCTGGAACATTACATCAAGCCGCGGATGTGGCCATTTCCGGTCATGCTCGGCGAACGGCTCGTCGGCGTGCTGTGCGCGCTGTTGTCGATCCTGGTTATCCTGCCCATTCCCGGCGCCAACTGGATCCCCGCATTCGCCATGGTGTTGATGGGCCTGTCCCTGTCGCAGCGCGACGGCATCCTTTTGACGCTCGGGCTTGGCATCGGGATTGGATTCCTGCTGTTTCTGGTCACCATTTTTGGCACCGTGGCATCCTTTGCCCACGGGTTTTTCTAAGTGTTTGACCGAAAATTCTACTGCTGCGGCCAACTGATGCGATTTTCTGCGCTTCCGGTGCTCACGTACTGAAGTACGCTCCGCCAAATCTGCCCCGCCCTTAAGCCGCAAGCGGCTGGCGGTGACCCTAAAGCTTCTCGAAAACCTCGCCATTTGACTCGCTGCAGCGAGTTTTGTGTCAAACACTAAAACCCAACCATCCATTTCCAGCGAATTCATGTATGTCGCAATTGGGCGTCGCTTTTTGAGCGCGGCGCGTCGTGCGGCAACAAGCTTGAAAAGGCCCGCCGCGCCAACCTGATTACCGAATGGAGCAGTCAATGGCCGACCTTATCATTGTTTCCTGGCGCGATATCCCGGCGCAAGTCATCGTCAAAAAAGGACGGCAAACCGCCAAGCGCGAACTGCCGCTGCGCTTCACCGAAGCCATCGACATGTGCGCCATGCGCACCGGCGCAGGCGACACAGACGCCTATTTGGCCGAATGGAAAAGGCAGTCTCCTGTTCCAGTTTCCGATGATCTGGAAGCCGAAGCGGACAAGGCGCTCGCTTCCATTGACGCCGAGTTCACCCATGACCGTCTGGTGGCCTTGGTCAAGGCAGGGGGCAATGCCAATGTCTGAAACGACGGCCAGCCCGGTGGCTGCAAAACCCGCGCCTGCCAAGATACCGGCGCCAAAGCCGGAAATCGGGCCTGTGCGTTTCGCAGCTGACGGGCGGCGGCGGCGCACATTCACCGTCAAATATTGGTCGATCCGCCACGCGGGATTGCTCGAAAAACTCTACAATGGTTTCGAAAGCCTGCTTTTGCTGGGCGCGCCACTGTTCAAGGCCATCGGCCACGAGCGGCTGGAGAAACCGGTGGCGGCAATGGAACGTGGCGTCAAAGGCGTCCTGTTTGATTGCCGCATGTGCGGCGCCTGCGCGCTCTCGTCCACCGGCATGTCCTGCCCGATGAACTGTCCCAAGCAACTGCGCAACGGTCCCTGCGGCGGCGTGCGGGCCAACGGCAACTGCGAAGTCATTGCCGACATGCCCTGCGTCTGGGTGAAGGCATGGGAAGGCTCGCGGCAGATGGCTGAAGGCGACAAGATATTGGACGTCCAGAAGCCGGTCGACAATTCAATCAAGGAAACCTCGACCTGGCTGCGGGTCGTGCGCGAAAAGACCGGAGCGGCCGCATGAGCCCGGACGTCAACCCGATTGATCCGAGCCTTCCGCTCGATCCCCTGCCCGGCCACTCCTCGCGCGGCCGGCTGGAACGGGTTTTGCGCCGCGGTGAATTCTCGGTCACGGCCGAACTGAACCCGCCAGACAGCGCCAATCCCGACGACGTCTACGAGCGCGCCCGCATTTTCGACGGCTGGGTTGACGCGATCAACGCGGTCGATGCGTCTGGCGCCAACTGCCACATGTC
>JBAVTG010000232.1:0-11402 GCA_049696015.1 Rhizobiaceae bacterium
CGGAAGAAGACCGTGTTGAAATCGAGGCGCTGGCCCGCTCGGTTATCGCCGACTTTGAAAATTATGTGAAGCTGAACAAGAAGGTTTCGCCGGAAGTTGTCGCTGCCACGGCGCAGATCGAGGACTACACAAAGCTTGCCGACACCGTCGCCTCGCATCTGGCCATCAAAATTCCCGAGAAGCAGGAAATGCTCGCCACACTCTCCGTCAAAGGACGGCTAGAGAAGGCGATGGGCTTCATGGAAGCCGAAATTTCCGTTCTGCAGGTTGAAAAACGCATCCGCTCGCGCGTCAAGCGCCAGATGGAAAAGACCCAGCGTGAATACTACCTCAATGAGCAGATGAAGGCGATCCAGAAGGAGCTTGGCGACGGCGAAGACGGCCGCGACGAGGCTGCCGAGATCGAAGCCCGGATCAAGCGCACAAAACTCACCAAGGAAGCCCGCGACAAATGCAACGCGGAACTGAAGAAACTGCGCCAGATGAGCCCGATGGCCGCTGAGGCGACGGTCGTGCGCAACTATCTCGACTGGATCCTGTCGCTGCCTTGGTCGCGCCGCTCCAAGATCAAGACCGATCTGGATTTTGCGCAGCAAGTGCTGGATGCCGATCACTACGCGCTCGACAAGGTCAAGGACCGCATCGTCGAATATCTGGCCGTGCAGGCCCGCGCCAACAAGCTGAAGGGTCCGATCCTGTGCCTCGTCGGCCCTCCGGGTGTCGGCAAGACTTCGCTCGGCAAATCGATTGCCAAGGCCACCGGACGCGAGTTCGTCCGTATGGCGCTTGGCGGCGTGCGCGACGAAGCTGAAATCCGCGGCCATCGCCGCACCTACATCGGCTCGATGCCCGGCAAGGTCATTCAGTCGATGAAGAAGGCAAAGAAGTCCAATCCGCTCTTCCTGCTCGATGAAATCGACAAGATGGGCCAGGATTTCCGCGGCGATCCGTCTTCAGCCTTGCTTGAGGTGCTGGATCCGGAACAGAACCACGCTTTCATGGACCATTATCTGGAGGTTGAATACAATCTCTCGGATGTGATGTTCGTGACGACTGCCAACACGCTGAACATCCCGCCGGCCCTGATGGACCGCATGGAGATCATCCGTCTTGCCGGTTACACGGAGGACGAAAAGGTCGAAATTGCCAAACGGCATCTGCTGCCCAAGGCCATCCGCGACCATGCGCTGCAGCCGAAGGAGTTTTCGGTTGGCGACGATGCCCTGCATGCAATCGTTCAGATATACACCCGGGAAGCCGGTGTGCGTTCATTTGAGCGTGAATTGATGACCCTTGCGCGCAAGGCCGTCACCGAAATCATGCGCGGCAAGACGAAATCGGTGAAAGTCACGGCGGAGAACATTTCCGATTATCTCGGTGTGCCAAAGTACCGCTTCGGTTCGGCGGAAACTGAAAATCAGGTTGGCGTTGTCACTGGCCTTGCCTGGACGGAAGTCGGCGGCGAATTGCTCACCGTTGAAAGCGTCATGATGCCCGGCAAGGGCCGCATGACTGTCACCGGCAATCTGCGCGACGTGATGAAGGAATCGATTTCGGCCGCTGCGTCCTACGTCCGCTCGCGGGCCCTCGATTTCGGCATTGAGCCGCCGATGTTCGACAAGCGCGACATCCACGTGCACGTGCCGGAAGGCGCGACGCCGAAGGATGGTCCGTCCGCCGGCATCGCCATGACCACGGCAATTGTCTCGGTCATCACCGGCATTCCGATCCGCGCCGACATTGCCATGACCGGCGAAGTCACGTTGCGGGGCAGGGTGCTGCCGATTGGCGGATTGAAGGAAAAGCTGCTGGCGGCGCTGCGCGGCGGCATCAAGACAGTCTTGATTCCGGAAGATAATGCCAAGGATTTGGCCGAAATCCCGGACAATGTGAAAAACGGCATGGAAATCATTCCCGTTGGACATGTCTCGGAGGTGCTCAAGCATGCGCTTATCCGCCAGCCGGTTGCCATCGAATGGACAGAACCGTTAACACCGGTGGCGCCGGCAATCGAAGAAGACGCCTTGCCTGCCGTATCGCATTGATCGGCCACGCATGTAACCAAAAAAGCCGGGGCTTGTTCCCGGCTTTCTGTTTTGTAGATTTGTAGATTGTTGAAATCGATCCGAGTATTGGCAGCGGCCCCCGAATGTGCCACCATCATTCAATATTTATGAGCACCAAAAGGTTTGAAACATGCGCTTTTCAATTTCCGTTCTTGCAGTTATTTCGGCGGCGCTTGCCGGTTGTTCTTCCACTTCAGTATCCACCGGCTATTATGAGGTGAGCGGCAACACGGGCAAAGAGCTGGACAGATCAATTGCCAAAAATGCACCGATGCGTGGCCACGCATTCGCGGCAACGCAACTGACCATTTTGCCGGTTTCTATCAAGACGGCCCAGAATGATGAAGGCTGCCGCATTCGTGCGGCGAAATTCAAAGTAAATGCCAAGATTACCATGCCGCGTTGGGTTAACCGCGGCAGCGCTTCCGCCAATCTGAAGGAAGGATTTGACATTTTTGCAGATTACGCGCGCCTGCATGAAGATATTCATGTGAAAATAGGCGAAGCTGCAGCCACCGAAATGGAAACCTCGCTGCTTGAGCTGGCGCCGCAGAATAACTGCGATATCCTTGAAAAGAAGGCCAAGCGGGTGATCGATGATGTGCAGCATCGCCACCACAAGGCCCAGTTGGCATTCGATGCGGCCGAAGAGCGCCGCATTTCCCGGCTGCTGGCCGAAAGCGCGCGTTAGGATCGCAGCAGTCCGGGCAGTCATGCCTCGCTGAAATTTTCTGACTGAGGGCCAGAACCCACTTGCCTCAATCAAAACTCCGCTGTAGCCTTGAATTGAAACCGCTTTCAATTTTGCGGTGCCAATTCTTGCATTCGACCTAGAACGAACGCTTGCCGGGAGGAAGTCATGGCCATTCGCACCGTCGTGTGGGGTGAAAACATTCACGAGCATATCAATGAGGTTGTTGCGCAGGTCTACCCTTTGACCATGCACCAGACCATCGCCAACGCGCTGAATGCGGACGCCGCGATCTCGGCAACCACGGCGACACTGCAGGAACCGGAGCATGGGCTTTCGCAAATGCGCCTCGACGAAACTGATGTGCTCGTCTGGTGGGGTCACAAAGATCACGGCGCCGTGCAGGACGATATCGTCGAACGCGTGGCCAAACGGGTTTGGGAAGGCATGGGCCTCATCGTCCTGCATTCCGGGCATTATTCCAAAATATTCAAGAAGCTGATGGGCACACCTTGCGGCCTGAAATGGCGCGAAGCCGGCGAGCGCGAGCGCTTGTGGGTGATCAACCCCAGCCACCCGATTGCCGAAGGCCTCGGCGAGTATTTCGAACTTGAATACGAAGAAATGTACGGCGAGCAATTCACCGTGCCGGAGCCTTTGGAAACGGTCTTCATTTCCTGGTTCCAGGGCGGCGAAGTGTTTCGCTCAGGACTGACATACCGGCGCGGCGCCGGCAATATTTTCTATTTCCGCCCGGGCCACGAAACCTATCCTTCTTATCACGACGCCAACGTCCACAAGGTGCTGCAAAACTCGGTGAAGTGGGCATACAATCCACAAAACCGCCAGACATCGATCCATGACGCGCCCAACGTTCCGGTTGAAAAGGCATTGGAAAAGCTGAAAGAGCGCGGTCCCAAACTCCACAAATCCGGCGAAGCCGGCTATCGCTGAGAGGACATGCCAATGCGACTTCTCGTTCTGGGAACAGGCGGCATGGCCAATCACCATGCTGAGCATTTCGCCAAAATTGCCGGTGTTGAACTGGTCGGCGGCGTCGATGTGTCAAAAGAACGCGTCGATGCCTTTAGCGACAAGCACAACATCAAGAACCGGTTCACCTCGCTAGATGAAGCCATTGCCTGGGGCCAATTCGACGCCGCCACAAACGTGACGCCGGACAAGATCCACCATCCGACAACGATGGCGCTTCTGAAGGCGGGCAAGCATGTGATGTGCGAAAAACCGCTCGCGGAAAACTACGCGCTCGCATTGGAAATGACCGAAGCTGCCGGAAAGGCCGGGGTCATCAACATGGTGAACCTGACCTACCGCAATGTCGCTCCGCTGCAAAAGGCGCGCCAGATGGTTCTTGCCGGTGAACTCGGCACAATCCGCCACGTCGAAGCTGGCTATCTTCAAAGCTGGCTCGTTGCCAAGGCCTGGGGCGATTGGCGCACTGAATCACAGTGGCTGTGGCGCTTGTCGAAAAAGCATGGCTCCAATGGCGTGCTTGGCGACATCGGCATCCACATTCTTGATTTCACCAGCTACGGCTCGGGCCTCGATATCGACCATGTGTTCTGCCGCCTCAAGACTTTTGACAAGGCTCCGGGCAACAAGATCGGCGAGTATGATCTTGATGCCAATGACTCGTTCACCATGGCGGTTGATTTCAGCAATGGCGCGCTCGGCGTTGTCCATGCCAGCCGCTGGGCCACTGGCCACCTCAACGAGCTGAAACTGCGCATCTACGGCGAAAAGGGATCGCTTGAAGTGCGCCACACCACCGAAGGCTCGTGGCTGCGCGGATGCTCGGGAAAAGACATCGAAACAGCGACCTGGCACGACATTGATGCTGGCAGCGTGCCAACGAATTACGATCGGTTTGTTGCGGCAGTGCGTTCCGGCAAAAATGCCGAACCATCCTTCCGCCATGCGGCTGACCTTCAGAAGGTTCTGGATCTGGCGATGGTCTCGGAGGAGAAACGCGCCGAACTCGAGGTCTGAATCCCTGGATTCGCAACGGACCGCGCACAATGGCGCGGCGCCATTTTTCCGTTTCAGCTTTTTGGCGCCGGTCCCGTGGAGTCGCGTAGCACCAGCTCCACGGGCCAGACGTCGTTGAACCAGCCGGTTTTTCTGCCCGAAACAATATCCTGCAGCATTTCGCCGATGCGCACCCCCGCCGCACGCATCGAGGAGCGGGTAACGGACACTGTGGGCACCATGTGATCACCGCTGATGTAGGGAAACACATCATCGTGGGCAATGAGTGAAACATCCTTGCCCAGTTGCAAGCCGCTGGTGCGCACCGCACGCATGGCGCCGAGCGCCGACATCATCGAACCGGCCAGCACAGCCGTCGGGCGTTGCGGCAAGTTGAGAAACTGGCTCATCATCTGAAAGCCCATGTCATCGGTGAATTCGCCGCTGCCAAGCAGCGCCGGGTCGATGGCAATGTTCGCTTCGCTGTGTGCCAACCGGTAGCCTTGGTCACGGTCCTCGGCAAACGAGCGCCCTTTCAGACCGTTGATAAACGCGATGCGCTTGTGGCCAAGTTCGATCAGATACGTGGTCGCGCGGTGAATTGCGCCGAAATTGTCGATATCCATGAAATGATAGGGCAGTGTGGATTTGGTGCGCCCGTGCATGACAAATGGCAGGCCAAGCTGATTGAGGATGGCCACACGCTCATCTTCGATTGTAGGAGAATGCAGGATTACCGCATCGACACGTTTGCTGGCGGCAAGCCGCCGGTAGGTTTGCAGTTCAGCTTCCGTTGAATCAACCGTCGACAGCAGGATATCGATGGACTCGTGTTCAAGCCTTGTGCCCAGACCACCCATGAATTCGCTGGTATGCGGACCAAATTCGCTGCCGCCGCGAAAGACAATGCCAATGGCGCCGGCGCGACCGGTTGCCAAACCGATCGCGGCGCGGTTGGGATGGTAGCCGAATTTCAGCGCCGCTTCCGCAACACGCTCGCGTGTTTCCGTCTTGACTTCCGGGTATCCGGAAAGCGCACGGCTGACCGTGGTCTGCGAAAGACCGAGTTTTCGCGAAAACTCTTTCAGGTTCATATCGACGCCATCCGCACGCTTGCCGGCCTGCGGATTCTCCCCCCGGAAACCGATTGTGATCGACAGCACCGCAAATTGGCCAGAGCTCGACTTGCCTTGGCTGCCGGCTATTTAAAGCGCTATCAATTGTGAACACTGTACCATCATGTCCGGTTTGGCAAGGCAGGGCGCGTTGGCAACGTTGTCATTGGATTGAAATGACATTCAGCCTTCCGACGGGAAATAATCCTAGGGTCAGGACCAAAAGGGAGCTGCTCGCCCTCGGCAAAAAAGTCCGCATAGCGATTCAGCGCTTGACAAAAACGGCAGTATTGGAGTTAATAATTTAAAGCGCTTTCAAATCCTTCAATAAGGACGATAGTACGCTTTGGCCGCTGCACATCCGGGAGATTGTCGCGGGTTGCCGGCTTGGACCAGCACTTAATCGGGAGGACTACCTAATGAAACTGAAGACCATGTTTGCCGGTCTTGTTGCCGGCACTGTCCTGATGGGCGGTTATGCTTCTGCCGCTACCATCAATTTCGTTTCCGGCGCTACCGGCAACGACCTCGCCATTTTCCAGGAACAGGTCAAACCCTGGGAAGAAAAGACCGGTAACAAGGTCAACATCGTTCCAATGCCGTCATCGACGTCCGACCAGTTCGGCCAATATCGCTTGTGGCTTGCCGCTGGCAACAGCGACATCGATGTCTACCAGATGGACGTGATCTGGGCGCCGCAGCTTGCTGACCAGATGGTTGACCTGACTGAGGCTGCCAAGGACATCGCGCCACTGCACTTCCCGTCAATCATTGAATCGCAGACCGTGAATGGCAAGCTTGTTGCCATCCCGCTCTTCACCGATGCGCCGGCGCTCTACTACCGCAAGGATCTCTTGGAAAAGTACGGCAAGACCGCTCCCAAGACCTGGGATGAAATGGCAGCCATTGCCGAGGAAATCCAGAACAAGGAACGCGAAGCCGGCAACAAGGACATGCAGGGCTTCGTTTTCCAGGGCAATGCCTATGAAGGCCTGACCTGCGACGCGCTGGAATGGGTCAAGTCTTCCGGCGGCGGCCAGATTGTCGAAGCCGATGGTTCAATCTCGATCAACAACCCGAAGGCAGCTGCTGCCATTGACCGCGTCAAGGGCTGGATCGGCAAAATCTCGCCAGAAGGCGTTCTGGCCTATCAGGAAGAAGAGTCCCGCGGCGTCTGGCAGGTCGGCAATGCCGTCTTCATGCGCAACTGGCCTTATGCCTACGGCCTCGGCAATGGCGATGACTCGAAGGTCAAGGGCCTGTTCGACGTTGTTCCGCTGCCGTCCGGCGGCGAAGGCGGAGGCTCGGCTGCCACGCTCGGCGGCTGGAACGTCGGCGTTTCGAAATATTCCAAGAACCAGGAAGCGGCAGTCGATCTGGCCAAGTTCCTCGGCTCGCCCGAATATCAGAAGCAGAACGCCATCAAGGGCTCGAAGCTGCCGACCATCATCTCGCTTTATGATGATGCCGACATCGCAGCCGCCCAGCCGATCATCCCGCGCTGGAAAGATGTCTTCCTGAACGCCGTGCCGCGTCCGTCCGCACCGACCAAGGTCAAGTACAACGAAGTGTCTTCGTTGTTCTGGTCCGCTGTCCATGACACGCTGTCGGGCAAGGGCACAGGCGCTGAAAACCTCGAACTGCTTGAGGCCAAGCTGACCGAACTCAAAGGCGACGCCTGGTAATCTCCCGCCAGTGATCCGGCGTGCGGCAAGTTTGCGCGCCGGTTGCGCCAATTCAGGACGGGCCATCAGCCCGTCCTGACCCGGTTTTCGTCACTTGAATCTGCTGTGGGTGCGGCCGTGCTGCAGCCACGCCAACGGGGTGCTTGGGAGGGCAATCCGCTATGAGCACAGTTTCACAAACCGCGTCTGCAGGTGCGGCCAAGCAGAATATGTCCGAATTGCAGGCCGAACGGTTGCGCGCCGCACGCTGGTTTCTCATTCCCATGGTCCTCGCCTTGATTATTGTGGCAGGCTGGCCGCTTTACCGGACAATCTATTTTTCATTCACCAACGCCTCGCTGACCGATCTATACGGCGCGAAATTCATCGGCTTTGACAATTATTTGCGCTGGACGACGCTGAAGAGCGGCAAAGTGCTTTGGGGCGGCCTCTTGGCTGATCCGGCCTGGTGGAATGCGCTGTGGAACACGCTGCGCTTTGCATTCGTCTCGGTGATCCTTGAGACGATCCTTGGCACCATCGTCGCGCTGGTTCTCAATGCCGAATTCAAGGGCAGGGGCCTGGTCCGTGCCGCCATTCTCATTCCCTGGGCGATCCCGACGATTGTCTCGGCCAAAATGTGGTCGTGGATGCTCAACGACCAGTTCGGCATCCTCAATGACCTGTTTGTGCGCCTGCATCTGATCGACAAGCCGATTGCCTGGGCAGCGACGGCAGACACTGCCATGTTTGCGGTTCTGATGGTCGATATCTGGAAAACCACGCCATTTATGGCGCTGCTGATCCTCGCGGGCCTGCAGATGGTTCCCAAGGACATCTATGAAGCCGCCGAAATCGATGGCGTCCATCCAGTCAAGGTCTTCTTCAAGGTCACGCTGCCGCTGATCAAGCCGGCGCTGATGGTGGCCGTCATTTTCCGCATGCTCGATGCCATGCGCATTTTCGACCTGATCTATGTGCTGACCCCCAACAGCTCCTCGACCAAGACGCTATCGGTGATCGCGCGCGAGAACTTGTTTGACTTCGACAAATTTGCCTACGGCTCTGCGCAGGCGACCATGCTGTTCCTGATCCTGACCGGCATGACGCTCCTGTACATCAAGCTTGGCAAGGTGCAGCTCGATGGGGGAGACCGCTGATGTTGTGGGAATACACAAAAACCACGGCCTTCTATGTGCTGGTCGTGTTCATCGTCCTGGTCGCGGTTTTTCCGTTCTACTATGCAATCCTGACGTCATTTGAGACCGGAACTGCGATTTTTGAAATCAACTATTTGCCGCAGGCCTTCAATCTGGGCAACTACAAGGATGTGCTGACCACCGGCTCGTTCCCACGCAACTTCCTCAATTCGATCGTGGTGGCATCGTCTGTGGTCGCGCTGTCACTTTTCCTGGCAGTGACAGCGGCCTATGCGCTGGCCCGCGTCAAGTTCCGCGGGCGAAGCCTGCTGCTGATGACAATCCTTGCGGTTTCGATGTTTCCGCAAATTGCGGTGCTGGCCGGCCTGTTCGAGCTGGTCCGCGCCCTGCATCTGCACAACACATTGTGGTCGCTGATCTTCTCCTACACGATCTTCACATTGCCGTTCACCGTCTGGGTGCTCACAACCTTCATGCGTGATCTGCCGGTGGAAATCGAGGAGGCGGCCGTTGTCGACGGCGCTTCGCCGTGGGTCATCATCACCAAAGTGTTCCTGCCGCTGATGTGGCCGGCGCTTGTGACCACCGGTCTGCTCGCCTTCATCGGCGCCTGGAACGAGTTCCTGTTTGCGCTCACCTTCACCTCGTCCAACGACCAGCGCACCGTCCCGGTCGCAATTGGCCTCTTGTCCGGTTCCACCCAGTACGAAATCCCGTGGGGCCTGCTGATGGCGGCTTCGGTGATCGTCACCGTGCCATTGATCGTTCTGGTGCTCATCTTCCAACGCAAGATCATTTCGGGCCTCACCGCCGGCGGCGTGAAGGGCTAAGGAGACAAAAATGGCAAATCTCAAGCTCAAGAATGTCCGCAAGTCCTTCGGCGCGATTGATGTCATCAAGGGCGTTGACCTCGACATCAAAGCCGGCGAGTTCATGGTCTTCGTCGGCCCGTCCGGTTGCGGCAAGTCAACGCTGCTGCGCCTCATCGCAGGCCTGGAAGACATCACCTCCGGCGACATGTATTTTGACGATGTGCGCGTCAACGCTCTGGCGCCGTCCAAGCGCGGCATCGCCATGGTTTTCCAGTCCTATGCGCTCTATCCGCACATGACAGTGTATGACAACATGGCTTTCGGCATGAAGTTGGCCAATTCCGGGCCGGATGAAATCAAGAAGCGCGTGATGAAGGCTGCAGACATGCTGCAGGTCACGCCATACCTGGAGCGGCTGCCAAAGCAGCTTTCCGGCGGCCAGCGCCAGCGCGTTGCCATTGGCCGCGCCATCGTGCGCGACCCGAAAGTGTTCCTGTTTGACGAACCATTGTCGAACCTCGACGCGGCGTTGCGCGTGGCGACCCGCCTTGAAATCGCCAAGCTCCACCACTCCATGAACAAAGTCACCATGATCTACGTGACGCATGATCAGGTCGAAGCCATGACGCTGGCCGACCGCATCTGCGTGCTGCGCGACGGTCTGGTCGAGCAGGTCGGCACGCCGCTTGAGCTTTACGAAAACCCGCAGTCGCTGTTTGTCGCCGGCTTCATTGGCTCGCCGATGATGAACTTCCTTACCGGCAAACTGGCCGAGCCCTACAAAGCGCACACGGTCGGCATCCGCTCGGAAGATCTCGATGTCGTGGCAAAAGGCGGCGCCTGGTCCGGCAAAGTGGTGCACACCGAGAATCTCGGTTCCGATTCCTTTGTCTTCGTCGAAGTCGGCTCTACAATGCCGCTGATTGTGCGCCTTGACGGAACGTCTGAGTTCAAGCTCGACGAAGTCATTCACCTTGCGCCGCAAAAAGGCAAACTCCACCGCTTCGACGAGAGCGGCAAGCCGATGGCAAAGATGTAAGACTGCTCGCAGAAACTCAGAAAAACGGCGGCCATATGCCGCCGTTTTGCTTTGAGGCGTCAGCTGTTGTGCGGTCAAATGCGGATTTGGCCCGCCTGCGTTGCTGCGCAACTACGGCGCGGCAGCCTTCGCCCTTTGGGCTTCCAGCTTTACGGATTTCCTGCGGGCCAGCCGAGCCGTAGCCTCAGAAACGCTTTTTGGAAAAGGCGCGCCCGGAGGCCGACTTGAGATATGCCTCGAAGGCATGTGCCTGTTTCTCATCTGAAAATGCGATGTATGTCTTGATTCCCCAGGGCGCGAATTTCGAAGTGTGCGGGACTGCGCCTGCATTGTGTCTGGCGAGCCGATCCTTCAAATCTGAGGTGATGCCGACATAATGGTGCAGGCCATTTTCAGAAACCAGAATATCAACGTATTTCATCCTGCCCCCGCCCGCCTGCGTTGCTGCGCAACTCCGGCGCGGCAGCCTTCGCCCTTTGGGCGTCCAGCTTTACGGATTTCCTGCGGGCCAGCCGAGCCGTAGCCCAAAGGGCGAAGGCTGGTGGGCGATGAGAGACTCGAACTCCCGACATCCTCGGTGTAAACGAGGCGCTCTACCAACTGAGCTAATCGCCCGCGCGGTGCCCCGTCTAAGCGTTTCGCGCCCGCTTCGCAACAAAAAACATCGATATCTGCAGCACGCAGTTTACAGTATCGTCCTGGCAATTGCAGCGATGCCGAAATCCGCGCTTTTTGACCTCGCCATCGCTTGACACCCACAGGTGAACCGCCTAAACGACCGCCAACCGGGCAGGCAACTGCTGGTCCGGGCGAAATGCGCGGGTGTAGCTCAGTTGGTTAGAGTGCCGGCCTGTCACGCCGGAGGT
>JBAVTG010000233.1:0-26168 GCA_049696015.1 Rhizobiaceae bacterium
GAAATTGCCAAAGCCTCGCGGGAATCCAGCAGGAGGTCGATATCTTGAGTCGAAATCAATTCCGTATCAAACCTGCCTCCGGCCAAGGCTTCATAGGCGTAGAGCGCGTTGGTTCCGACAACACGCATGCGTTCCGGATCGACACCTTTGCGCTCAAACGCGCGTAAAATGCGGGCAGCAATGTCAGGAAGCCGTCCAAGCCCAACAGCGACATTAAGCTTGGCTTGCGATGAGATGCTGGCTTCGATTGATTTCAGGCGGGCTTCCAGACGATTTCGCGCCGTATTGAAATCTTTCTCAAGCGCCTCGGTTTCCGCATTTCGCTTGCCGATGATCTTTGCCTTGCGCGCCCCTTCGTCATAGTGCCATTTGACAAGGTAGTCGTGGCCAGCCGTGTTTCTGAATGCCATTGTACCGCGATAAGACCGAAGCTTCTGCCGGATTTCGCGTTCGGTTTCATGCAATTGCATCGTATCGATGAATTCGCGTGCCTGCCGATTGGCCAAGGGCGTAAACATTATCGCAATCCAATTTATTTCATGACTCGATTGCGATAATCATTATCGCAGTCAACTCATAAAGTAAACTTGATTGCGATAAAAAGGGTTGGCCGTTTTAACACCCGCGCGCCAACCTCTGCGGAGCTGTTAAAACGGGGTCGTCCGCATTCCCGGCTTCCAGCCTGGCGCTGCCAATTCGAAATTCTCAAACAAAAACCCCGGCGCGACGGTGCAGCTGACCAGTGTCCAGTCGCCAAGCGTTTCCGCCGCTTGCCACCAGCCGGGCGGCACGATCAGCTGCGGGCGCTCGCCGCCGATAAGGTCCATGCCGAGGAGATGGTGGGTTTCGGATTTGCCGTCCTGCGACAGTTTCAACCGGATCGACGCGCCTGCGTGATAAAGCCAGACTTCCGATGAGCCATGCACCTTGTGCCAGTGCGACGGCTTGCCGGACTCCAGCAAAAAATAGATGGCGGTCGAATGGCCGCGCGCATCCGGGCCGTCATCGCGAAAGGTCTGGCGGAACCAGCCGCCTTCGGGGTGGGGGGTGAGGTTGAGGGTGGCGATGATTTCGGCGGCGGAATACGCGTTCATTTCAAGCTTGATACCCGGAATCTCAAACGGCACGAACTAACGAAAACCTATCCTGAAAAGCAGAGGCCCCAGCGAGGCTAGTCGCTGAGGCCTGACGATCTTTCAAATCTGGAATGGATACCAGAGACGGAGGTGATATAGCCCAATCTCATCAAAAAAACAAGAACCTATAAATGCCCCGTGAGCTGGCCCATCCCCAATGCATGCAGGCAAGCCACCCGTAATGCCTTGAGATGAGCTGTGGTGAGGCATACCCTCTGAAACTTTCCTGCAACCTGACACCGATCCAACCGGTCATAACTGACTGTTTCGATCAGATCGGCCTTAAGCCAGGAATCACTCGCCGTCGTCAAGAATGGATAAGTTCCGGCGACAATATGAACATGGTAGTTGCGAGCGGCGTTCGGTCTGGATGTGGAGAACGGCACAACTATTGCCAGCTTTCCAAAGATGAAAACCACTGCCGCTTGACGGAATTTCCAGATTTCCGGCTTTACTGCCAGCGGCCCGCGCATGATGCCGGGCGCAACAATTGCTGCCGGATCGGGACCAAACTCACACATGAGAACATCACCGGGACCAGGCAGAAATGTAATCGCCACGAAATCACACCGTATGCTTAAGGTTGCCTACGCAATGTACTCACACAAACTCTGCGGGCAAATCAATCCCTAATTGTCCGGCGACAATACCAATCAGCTTTTGAAAAGTTCGGAGCTACCCCACCGCCATCCCGTCGCGCACTTCCTGCCGCAGCGCATCAATCGCTGTGCGTTTCCCATCCAGTTCAAAGTGCCAGTAGGTCCAGCCGTTGCAGGCATCGAGCCCCTGCACCGTCGCGCCCATTTTGTGGATGGAACCGGCGGAGCCGTTCACCGCCAGCGTGCCATCGGCGCGGACGATGGCGCCATGGCGGCCTTTGGCGTCGGTGAGGATCGTGCCGGGCTTCATCAAGCCGCTTTCGATGAGCGAGACGAAGGCGACGCGCGGTTCGGCGCGTTTGCCGGTCATGACGGTGAGTTCGGCTTTGCCATGCGGTTCGACGGCGGCGATGCGGGCGCTCGCCGCGTCGATGTATTTCTGCTCGCGCTCGATGCCGACATAGTTGCGGCCCAGAAGCTTGGCGACCGCGCCAGTGGTGCCGGAGCCGAAGAACGGGTCGAGGACCACATCGCCCGGCCTGGACGAGGCCATGATGACGCGGGCGAGCAGCGCTTCGGGCTTCTGCGTCGGGTGGACTTTGTCGCCGTTGATGTCCTTCAGGCGCTCAGCCCCTGTGCAGATCGGAAACAGCCAGTCCGAACGCATCTGCAGATCATCGTTGGATGCCTTCAGGGCTTCGTAGTTGAAAGTGTATCCGGTCGATTTCGCGTCTTTCGAAGCCCAGATCATCGTCTCGTGCGCATTTTGAAAGCGGCGGCCGCGGAAGTTCGGCATCGGGTTGTTTTTCCGCCAGACGACATCGTTGAGCAGCCAGAAGCCGAGGTCCTGCATGATCGCGCCGACGCGGAAAATATTGTGATAGGAACCGATGACCCATATTGACCCCGAGGGCTTCAAGACGCGGCGGGCGGCGAGCATCCAGGCGCGAGTGAAAGCGTCGTAGGCTTCAAAGCTTTCGAACTGGTCCCAGTGATCATTGACAGCATCGACCATTGACTGATCCGGGCGGTGCAGATCGCCATTGAGCTGGAGATTGTAAGGGGGGTCGGCAAAAATCAGATCAACCGAATTATCCGGCAGCGCATCGAGTGCGGCGACGCAATCGCCCTTGAGGATCGTGTTCAGCCAGTTTTCGGAATTTGACGGAGAAACACCGAGATCGGCGACAAGGCGGACGACTGACATGAAACTCACCACACTGAACTGATACAAACGCAACAGCCGCATGGTTACCGAACAGGGTTAATTTGGCGTAAAAGCCGTTTCCATTTGATTGCGCCAAGCGGTTCCTGTATCGCACCGCCTTCCCGCAAAAGGACGACACAATGCATAAACCTGAACTGGTGATTTTCGATTGCGACGGCGTTTTGGTCGATTCAGAATGGCTGGCGTCGAAAATCGAAGCCAAGCTGCTCACCGATGCCGGGCTTGCGATTACGCCCGAAGAAGTCGGCGAGCGCTATTCAGGGCTGACGTGGAAAGAAATCCTGCTCGATGTCGAGCGCAACTCTGACATTGTCCTGTCTGCCTCAATGATCGAGCAAGCCGATAGGCTGGTTGATCTGGCGCTGGAGCGCGAGCTGGAGATGATCGAGGGCGCGGACCGGGCAGTCAAACGCGTCACGCTGCCCAAATGCATCGCGTCCAATTCCAGCCGGGCGCGGCTTGGCATTTCACTCGGCCGCACAGGGTTGATGGAGCTGTTTGAGCCGCATATTTTTGCCGCCCATGAAGTGGGCAACAACAAGGGCAAGCCGGACCCGAATGTGTTCCTGCATGCAGCAGAGGTGTTCAACGCGCGGCCGGGCAACACCATCGTCATCGAAGATTCGATCCACGGCATCAAGGGCGCGATGGCCGCTGGCATGCGCGTCATCGGTTTTACCGGCGGTTCGCACACCTATCCGGGCCATGCCGACCGCTTGAGCGAGGCTGGCGCTGAGACCGTGATCAACCGCCATGCCTTGTTGCCGGAAGTGATTGCGGCGATGGGCGAATGGCGGGATTTTTGATCAGACGCCAAGCGCGCCTTCCAGATAGTGCAGTCCGATCCCGAACTGCGCCTTGGTCGCCTGAATTGACCCGCGCAGCGCAGCTGTGCGCTTTTCTGACACGCCCTGCCTCACTGCAGTGATCATCACGTTCTTGGGCGTATGCGTGTCTGAGATGAATTCGAACAGGTTGACCTTGTAGCCGGACAGTTCGAGCAACTCTGCCCGCAAGCCATCGGTGACCATTTCGGCGACGCGCTCGACATAGGTTCCGTATTTCAGCAAAAATTCTAACGGGTTAACTGATTTGCCCTGCCGCGCCTTTTCCATCTCGCGGCGGATTTGCTTGTGGCAACAGGGGGCGACGACAATCAAAGCGGCCCCGGCCTTGACCGCCTTGGCTATCGCATCATCGGTTGCGGTGTCGCAGGCGTGAAGCGCAATGACGACGTCAAATCCGGCGCAATCAAAGCCGTCGATGCTGCCTTCAACAAAGCTGAGACCGGAAAATCCGGACGCCTTGGCTGTTGCGTTGCAAAGCTTGACCATGTCGGGTCGCACTTCAACGCCGACCACTTCAGCTTTGCGCTTCATGGTGTTTGCAAGGTGATCATAAAGCGCAAAAGTCAGATAGCCTTTGCCGGCACCCATATCGGCAATGCGCACCCTACGGTCCGTGCCTGCGCCTTCGGGCAATTGCCTCAACAGGCTGTCGAGCACTTCGATGTATTTGTTGATCTGGCGGTATTTGTCCTGCGCAGTCGGCAGGATGTCGCCTTTGGCATCGGCCAGGCCGAGCGCATGCATCCAGCCCTTCCCGCCCGCCATAATCCGGTTTTTCTGGCGATTGTGGTCGAGCTTTGGTACGGCTGTTTCGCTGGCAGGATGCCTGTGCAAGGCAAAGCCTTCGCCTTGGCGTGACAGTTGCAGATCGCCTTCCAGTGTGAACATGCGGGCATTTGCGAATTTGTCTGCCAGATTGGCGGCAATCAGCGCTGCCGCCTCATCGAGCGTGTAATTCTTGACGATATCGCGGGTCTGGTGGCGGTAGGTGAATGACAGCTTGACTTCGCCCTTGATCAAGAGCGGCCGCACTTCAATCATTTTCAGATCTTCGGCCAGCGGCCCCGGCTTGTTCATCTGGAGGCGGACAAAACTGCCTTTCGCCACCGCCTCGCGCAATGCGCCCAGCCAAGTCTTCAACCGAGGTTCTTCGATCATCCGGTTTGATCAGCCTTCGACTTTTTTCGGCTTGGGCGGGCCTTCATCAAAACCGACATAGACAATGATCTTCTTGGCAGAAGAAAGCGGCACGGACGGGTTGGGATCATTGAAGACAAATTGCGTTGCCGCCTGCCCCGCATTGACCGTCACCTGGAATTGCTGGATCTGCGAATAGAGCACCGCCTCGCCTTCAACAATAGCGATACGGATTGGCAAGGTTACGGTTTTGCCGTTGGCCTTCGGCCCCGGCACAACGCGGCCTGCAACAGCAATGTTCATGACCAGCATGCCGTTCGGCCGGGTGCAGGCGCGGGTCGTATCAGTGATCGCCGCCTGATAAATGGCACGCGTCTGGTCGCCGTCGCCGCCCTTTTCATATGTCGTGAAAAAGGCAGTGCCTTCACGCAGAGTGACCTGCGGGCAAAAACCGGTCAGCTCGGATTGAAGAACCTGCTGTTCCTGCGCCTTGGCAACACGGTCGTTACCCAGATTGAGAACCCCGCCGGAATCGCCGGTGTTGCAGCCTGCCAACAGGGCCATGGCGGACAATACCGCAAATTTCAGACTTTTCCCCCGAACGCAAACGCTTGCCATCGATCCACTTTCCAATTTGCCGTTTTTTCGTCTATAGCCACGCCGCGGCGAAAATGCGACGCGGGAAATCGGTTTCCCGGCGCTTTTCGGGCGGCCTTCCCGCATTGCTACACGTGATATCGGGTCGGGCTCAAGTCTTCTCTCGGCAGGGATATTGCAAGTGCGCTACATTTCCACACGCGGCCAAGCGCCGGTCCTGGGTTTTTCCGATGCGCTGCTTGCCGGTCTTGCCCGCGATGGCGGGCTGTATGTGCCGGAGAGCTGGCCGCAGTTTTCCAAGGCGGAGATTTCCGCGCTGGCGGGCAAATCGTACCAGGAGACCGCGCTGGCCGTGTTGACGCCATTTGTTGGCGGTGAAATTCCGGCGGCGCGCCTCCATGCCATGATCAATGAGGCTTATGCCACGTTCCGCCATGATGCGGTCTGCCCGCTGGTGCAGACAGGCTCCAATGAATTTGTCGCTGAATTGTTTCATGGACCGACATTGGCGTTCAAGGACGTGGCAATGCAGCTTCTGGCGCGGCTGATGGATCACATCTTGTCGGAGCGCGACGAGCGGGCAACGATTGTCGGCGCAACGTCGGGTGACACTGGCGGGGCGGCAATCGACGCATTTGCCGGGCGTGACCGCACCGATATGTTCATCCTGTTTCCGCATGGCCGCGTCTCGCCCGTCCAGCAGCGGCAGATGACGACGTGCGCTGCAACCAATGTCCATGCGCTTGCCGTTGAAGGCAATTTTGATGATTGCCAGGCTTTGGTAAAAGCCATGTTCAATGATCACCGCTTCCGCGACCGGATGCATCTGTCTGGCGTCAACTCGATCAACTGGGGCCGCATCATGGCCCAGATTGTCTACTTTTTCACCACAGCGATTTCGCTAGGCGCGCCGCATCGGCCTGTGTCGTTCGCGGTGCCGACGGGAAATTTCGGCGACATTTTCGCAGGCTACGCCGCGCTGAAAATGGGCTTGCCGATTGACCGGCTGGTGATTGCCACCAACGACAATGACATTCTCGCACGGACCCTTGAGACAGGAGTCTACGAAATGCGAGGCGTTGTGCAGACCACCTCGCCTTCCATGGACATCCAGATTTCCTCCAACTTTGAGCGCCTGCTGTTTGACGCCTATGGACGCGACTCTGCTTCGGTGCGGGCGCTCATGGCAGGACTTGCGCAGTCTGGCAGCTTCACCATTGAAACCAATGCGTTGCGGGCAATTTGCAATGTCTTTGCCGCTGGTCGCTCAGATGTTGACCAGACAGCTCAAACAATCCGCTCGGTGCTCGATACGGACGGTTACTTATGCGATCCGCACACGGCGGTCGGCGTCGCGGTGGCGCGAATGCAGCCCGCGACTTCCTCGCCGATGGTTGTCCTGTCGACGGCCCATCCGGCCAAATTTCCCGATGCGGTCAAGGCAGCATCCGGCATTGTGCCGGCGCTGCCGCTATTCCTGTCCGATTTGCTGAGCCGGCAAGAGCGATTCACGGTGCTTCCATCGCGCCTTGAAATGGTGCAAAGACACATTGAGGAACGGGCCCGCGTGGCGCAATAGGGAGAGCCTCGCAGTATGGCAGTGCAGAGTTCCAGTGTGCAGAATACCAATGTGAATGTAAGCCAGCTCGGTAACGGGATCATCGTTGCCACGGAAAACATTCCGTTGATCGAGAGCGTTGCGCTCGGCATTTGGGTGAAATCAGGCTCGCGCAGCGAGACCGATGCAGAGCATGGCATTGCCCACCTTTTGGAGCATATGGCGTTCAAAGGCACCGGCAAGCGCACTGCCGCGCAGATTGCCTCGGACATTGAAGACGTCGGCGGCGAAATCAATGCGGCGACCAGCGTCGAGACGACGTCTTACTACGCGCGCGTTTTGAAGGATGACGTGCCGCTCGCGGTCGATATCCTGTCCGATATTTTGACGGACTCGAAATTCGATTCAAAGGAACTGGCGCGCGAACAGCATGTGGTTTTGCAGGAAATCGGCGCAGCTCATGACACGCCTGATGATGTGATTTTCGACCATTTCACCGAAGCCGCCTTCCAGAAGCAAACCATCGGCCGCGCAATTTTAGGCACGCCTGAGTCGGTCGAGCGGGTGACTTCCGCCGAATTGCATCGTTTTATCAAGCGCCAATATGCCGGCGAGCGCATGGTGGTTTCGGCTGCAGGAGCTGTAGATCACGAGCGGTTTGTCGCAGAGATTGAAAAGCGCCTGGGCACGTTCCAGCCATCATCCGAAGCGCTTGTGCCGGAACCGGCGCGCTATATCGGCGGCGAGTACCGCGAAGAGCGCGATCTGATGGATGCGCAAGTTCTCATCGGCTTTGAGGGCCGCGCCTATCATGTGCGTGACTTTTATGCCTCGCAGCTGTTGTCGATGATCCTTGGCGGCGGCATGTCTTCGCGGCTATTTCAGGAAGTGCGCGAAAAGCGCGGCCTGTGCTATTCGGTTTATGCATTCCACTGGGGCTTTTCCGATACCGGCATTTTCGGCGTCCATGCCGCAACCGGCGCGGACGATTTGCAAAAGCTGGTGCCGGTGATCTTGTCGGAGCTGAAGCGGGCTTCACAGGATATCAGCGAAGCTGAAGTCGACCGCGCGCGGGCGCAATACCGGGCGAGCCTCTTGATGTCAGGCGAAAGCGCGGCCTCCCGCGCCGGGCAGATTGCCCGGCAGATCATGCTGTTCGGCCGGCCCATTCCCAATGATGAATTGATGGACAGGCTTTCGAAAATCACGGTTGAACGTTTGATGGACCTTGCGGGCCGGCTTTTCCTCGACACTGTGCCGACCGTGGCCGCTATTGGCCCGATTGCGCAAATGCCGAGTTATGCGGACATTTGCAGCCAGCTTTCGAGCGGGATCCTGGCAAAACAGGCCGCAGCAGGCTGACCTTTCATGGGCTGGCGACATCTCTTTGTTGGCCGGCCGCCTGCCACCGCAACCGGTGAAAATGTCTACATCAGACCGCCTTTGCGCCAGGATTTCCGTGAATGGGCGGCATTGCGCAAAGCGAGCCGCGAATTTCTGCAGCCGTGGGAGCCAGTCTGGTCGCAAGACGAATTGTCCCGCGCAGCGTTCAAAGCCCGGCTGCGCAAGGCCGATTCGGATTTGCGCGAGGGCAACGCATTCACATTCTTCATTTTTGATCGAAAGACCCACCTGCTCGTCGGCGGCATTTCGCTTGGCCATGTGCGATATGGCGTATCGATGAGTGGCCAGATCGGCTATTGGATGGGTGAGCCGCATGCGGGCAAAGGGCTGATGCAGGACGCCGTCCAGATCCTTGTGCGCTACGGTTTTGAGACGGTCGGACTGCACCGCCTTGAAGCTGCCTGCATTCCCGGCAACCTGCGATCGGTGCGGGTTTTGGAGAATACCGGTTTCGTGCGCGAAGGCCTGTTGAAATCCTATCTTAAAATCAACGGTCAGTGGCAAGATCATTTGCTTTTTGCCCGCATTTCAGGCGTAACCGATGAAAGACAAAAGGCAGTCGATGCAGACGGGCGCTAGACGGAAAACAGGTTTTGCAGGCAGCGGGTCCAGACGGCTGCTGGCGGCATTGCTTTTTCTGCTTTCGGCACTTTCCCTCGCCTTTGCCGCCGAGCCAATCAAGATTTCCAAGGACGATACGGCGCTCGACCTATCCCGCGCCGTTCAGCTGTTTCCAAACCAGGGTGACAAATTCACGGTGTCGACTGCACCCGGCATCGACGGCATCGTCCGGCGTATCGAGGTCGAAGGAAATTCCGAAAAAGCCAGCGGCGACTGGGCAGTTTTCGCATTGGCCAATTCAAGCGACGAACAGATTGACCGATTGATCGTCGCGCCGCATTTCCGCCTGCCGGGATCAGGCATCTTCTGGCCGGATCTTGGCTCAGACCGCATTGTGGCGATCACGCCGAGTGAAGGGTTTGCGCTGGACCGGCAGGACGCGCCGGACGCCGATGTGTTTCTCGTAACGCTCAATCCCGGCACGGTCGTGACCTTCGTGGCTGAACTGGCGTCGAAGAACCTTCCGCAGGTCTATCTCTGGGAGCCTGAAGCCTACAAGGACACGATCAATTCCTACACGCTTTATCGCGGCATTGTGCTGGGCATTTCGGGCCTTCTGGCGCTGTTTTTGACCATCCTCTTCGTGGTCAAAGGGACGGCGCTGTTTCCGGCGACGGCAGCGCTCGCCTGGGCCGTACTGGCCTATATTTGCGTTGATTTTGGCTTTCTCAACAAGCTGATCGAGATTGCGCCGGGCAACGAGCAAACGTGGCGCGCGGCAACGGAAGTCGGCCTTGCGGCCACGCTGGTAGTGTTTTTGTACACCTATCTCAACCTCAACCGCTGGCACGGCCATTTCAGTTATGGCGCGCTGATGTGGCTGCTCGGTCTGATTGCGCTGTTCGGCGTTGCTGTGTTTGATCCACCGATCGCCTCCGGCATTGCCCGCATTTCCTTTGCGCTCACGGCTGCAGCCGGGCTCCTCATCATCATTTTCCTGACGCTGCGCGGCTATGACCGGGCGATCATGATCATCCCGACGTGGGCGCTGATCTTGCTTTGGCTGCTGTCGGGCTTCATGGCGGTCACCGGCGCGCTCGACAATGACATCATCCAGCCTGCGCTTGGCGGCGGCTTGGTGCTGGTGGTTCTTTTGATCGGCTTTACAGTGATGCAGCATGCTTTTGCCGGCGGCGCTTTGCAGCAAGGCCTGTTTTCGGACATGGAACGCCAGGCAATGGCCATTGCCGGGTCGGGCGACATTGTCTGGGACTGGGATGTGCCGCGCGACAAGATTGTCACCAAGCCGGATGTGGCCAGTCTGATCGGGCTTGAGCAGAACACGCTGCATGGAGCAGCCCGCACCTGGCTGCAGCATTTGCACCCCGATGACCGCGACCGGTTCCGCACCACGCTCGACATGGTGCTGGAGCACCGCCGCGGCCGCATCGCCCAGGACTTCCGGTTCCGCGCCCGCGATGGCCACTATCACTGGTTCACCCTCAAGGCGCGCCCGGTGCTGGGTTCTGACGGCGAAGTAATCCGCTGCGTTGGCACGCTGACAGATGTGACCGAACAGAAGAAATCCGAAGAGCGGATGCTGCAAGATGCGGTGAATGACAATCTCACCGGCCTGCCGAACCGGCGGCTGTTTCTTGACCGGCTCGAGACCTCCATTGCCGTTGGCCGGGTTGAAGAAAAAGTCCGCCCCACCGTGTTTGTCATCGATATTGACCGGTTCAAACAGGTTAATGACGGGCTTGGCATGTCTGCTGGCGACACGATCCTGTTGACGCTGGCGCGGCGTATCATCCGCCTCGTGAAGCCGCAGGACACGCTGGCCCGGCTTGGCGGCGACCAATTTGGCCTGATCCTTCTGTCGGAAACAGAGCCTGCGCGCATCGCGGCTTTTGCCGAAGCGGTGAAGCACGCCATCCGCTCGCCGATCACCTTTGCCAAACGTGAGATCATTTTGACCGCCTCGCTTGGGCTGATCACCTGGACGTCACCCCAGGCGACGGCCGAAGATCTGGTCAAGGATGCGGAACTTGCGGTGTTTCAGGCCAAGCGCTTTGGCGGCGACCGGATCGAGCCGTTCCGTCCGGCCTTCCGCAGCGTCGGCTCAGACCGCCTGCAGCTGGAATCGGATCTGCGCCGCGCGGTTGAGCGGAATGAATTGTCGGTGGTTTATCAGCCAATCGTGCAATTGGCGGACATGACCATTGCCGGGTTTGAGGCGCTCTTGCGCTGGGAGCACCCGCGCCGCGGGCCGATCCCGCCGGTGGAGTTCATCCCCTTGGCAGAAAGCTGCAATATCATCGGGCAGCTTGGACAATTTGCCATGAGCCAGGCGGCGCAGCAGCTGGCGCTTTGGCAGCGCACCACGGGCAACACCGAGGTGTTCATGTCGGTCAACCTATCATCCAAGCAGATCATCCGCCGCGATCTTGTGCAAGACTTGCGCAATATCCTGGCGTCCTCGACGATGACCAAAGGCACGTTCAAGCTTGAATTGACCGAATCTGCCGTGATGGAAAACCCGGAGCAGGCTGTTTCCATCCTCGACAAGGTGAAAAGCCTTGGCGTTGGCCTCTCGCTCGATGATTTCGGAACCGGCCACTCATCGCTTGCCTACTTGAGCCGCTTTCCGTTTGACCTTCTGAAGATCGACAAGTCGTTCCTGCATGATGAAAGCCCCAAGAAGTTTGTCTTGCTCAAATCAATGATCAACATGGCGCATGATCTGGGTTTGAAGGTCGTGGTCGAGGGTATCGAAACCGACCGCGATGCCCTGCAACTGCGCCAGATGGGCTGCGAATTTGCCCAAAGCTTCCTGTTTGGCGAGCCAATGCTGGCAGAAACAGCGGCCCGGCTGCTGCGCGAACAGAATACGGCGGCAGTGCGCGCCTGATCAGCTCAACGCTTGACGCTCTTGCGCGCAAGGTTTTCGTAGGGTGTCCCATCCAGATGCGTATAGAGCGCTGGCGCGCCATCAGGCGCTGCGATAAGATCAAGTCCCGGATAGAAGGCGCCGTCCGCTTCGATCCGTGAGCCAATTTCCAACACCAGCGCATCGGCATTCGAGCGGTTTTGCAAGTGATGGCCGTTCTGGTCGCCGCCCCTGAACCCTGCCGCGCCGCCTGCTTTCAAAACCTCTTCGCCCTCGTCAGTGACCAGAACCACTTCGCCGGAAAGCACATAGACGAATTCATCCTCGTGAGTGTGCCAATGGCGCTGGCTTGACCATGCGCCGGACGGCAAGCGCAACAGATTGACGCCAAATTGCGTCAAACCTGCCGCGTCGCCGAGCCGCCGCCGTTCACGCGAGATACAAGGTTCATCAAATGGCGGCGGATAGAGCGTTCCGGCATTGACTGGCAATTGTGACGGGTCAATTCGCTTGGCCAATTTGCTTTCCATTTCAACTGCTTAAGCGTGGCCGGCTTCCAGGCTGAGCCGTGACGGGTCAACGCCGATCATCGCCAGTGCGCGGTCATAGGTCCGGCCCAGATCATCATCAAACAGCACCTTGTGCGTTGCCGGGCAGGTCAACCAGCCGTTTTCGGCGATTTCCGTTTCCAGCTGCCCGGGCGCCCAGACGGAATAGCCAAGCGTCATCAGCGCTTTTCGCGGACCTTGGCCGCCGGAGATGGCGCGCAGTATGTCGACAGTTGCCGTCAGACAGATTTCCTCGGAAATCGGCATGGTCGAATTGACCATGTAATCATCAGAGTGGATGACAAATCCCCTGCCCTTGTCGACCGGCCCGCCGTCGCGGATCATGAAGTCGCGGGCTGTATCCGGCAGTTTGATCGCATCATCTTCCGAAACGATCCCGACCTGGACCAATAAATCAGGAAAGATCATCGGCTGGCGATGATTGATGATGAAGCCCATCGCGCCTTCGTCGGAATGGGCGCAAATATAGACAACAGAACGGGCAAACCGTGAATCACCCATACCGGGCATCGCCACGAGAAAATGGTCGTTGAGGAAGCCGTTTCCTGGCCCCTTTTTGCGCAGCAACGAAATGTCCATGGCAAAAGACTATCAAGGATCGGGAAAAGTTAAAGTGCGGCGTTGACGAATCTCGCGTTTTAGCGAAATCGCCGTGAAAAACACTCACAAACTCGGCATTTGCCATTGATATGAAGTTCGGTTCAGAGTGAAGCATGACGTATTCAACTTTCCTTTTGACAATTGCCTGCGGCTTGCTTGCCGCCACACAGGTTCAAGGCGCAGCGAGCGATTGGCAGGACATTGCTGGCGGGCGCGTGCGCATTATCGTAGCCGAGCCGGAGCCGGGGCAGCCGGATGTCAGCGGCATGCTGCAAATTGATCTTGCGCCCGGCTGGAAGACCTATTGGCGCGATCCCGGCGATGCGGGCGTGCCGCTGCAGTTGAACCTTGATGCCTCTGTCAATGGCAAGCTTGCCGATCTAGCCTATCCGGCGCCCATGCGGTTTGACGATGGGGTGTCGGTCTGGGCCGGGTACGATGCGCCGGTTGCTATCGGACTGAAGCTGGAACGGCCCGATACGTCCAAACCGCTGGCGCTTTCCGGTCAAGCCTTTTTTGGCGTATGCGATAAGATCTGCGTTCCGGTCCAGTTCAATTTTTCTCTTG
This sequence comes from Rhizobiaceae bacterium, assembly GCA_049696015.1. Classification (GTDB taxonomy): domain Bacteria; phylum Pseudomonadota; class Alphaproteobacteria; order Rhizobiales; family Rhizobiaceae; genus JANMEX01. The sequence goes on from JBAVTG010000233.1 coordinate 13,695, forward strand.
ATGTGCAGGACGCGCCCAAGACAACCCTGCACCGCGAGCTGGTTGCCATGATGCTTGCCGGATTGCCCTCCGACCCAAGTATGGGATTCAAGGTAGAGAAAGCCGAAATCGCAGACCGGATTGTGACTATCGAGGCAAGCCTGCCCGATGCCGCGCTAGCCCCGGAGCTTTTTATTGCCGCGCCTTCCGGTTTGCAGTTTGCCGCGCCTGTGCCAATCCGGTTCAGCGAAGGCAAGGCAGTCTTTATGGCTGAACTCATCTATATCAAGGACGGATTGGAACCGTCGGGACAAACTACCCACTATACACTCGTACAGGGCAGAAAATCTGTCTCGGGCACTTTCGATATTCTGCAACACTGACACTCGACATTTCAGTCTGCTCGACTATGTGTTGCCGTGGATGTGCACCCGATAAATTCCGGAGAGTTTCAAGATGATCAAGGTTGGCGATCGATTGCCTGAGGCAAATTTCAAAGTCCGTGCGCAAGACGCTTATGGCGATATGACCACAGCAGATGTTTTCAGCGGCAAGAAGGTGGTGCTGTTTGCCGTTCCCGGTGCATTTACGCCGACGTGTTCGGTCAATCACCTGCCCGGCTATATCGAAAACCATGATGAGATTGTCTCAAAGGGTGTGGATTTGATTGCTGTTGTTTCCGTCAATGATCATCATGTCATGAACGCTTGGGCCAAGGCGTCGGGTGGCGATGGCAAGATCCTGTTTCTTGCAGATGGCGCAGCTGCGTTCACCAAATCAATCGGTATGGACATGGAAATGGGTCCGCTCGGCCTGCGGTCCAAGCGCTTTTCGATGGTCGTCGAAGATGGTGTTGTCAAAAACCTCAATCTGGAAACCGGCCCTGGCGCTGAAGTATCCGGCGCTGCTGCCATCCTTGGTCAGCTTTAGGCGGAGGCCTTTGCCTTCCTCTTGAACGGCTCCATGCCGGCGCGCGCCAGTTCGTCGGCGCGCTCGTTTTCCGGGTGGCCGGCATGGCCCTTGATCCAATGCCATTCCACCTTGTGGCGTTTGCGGGCTTCATCCAGGCGCTGCCATAGTTCAACATTCTTGACCGGCTTTTTATCGGCGGTTTTCCAGCCGTTTTTTTTCCAGCCGATCATCCATTTGCCGATGCCGTCGCGGACATAGGCCGAGTCCGTGTAAAGGTCCGCCGAGCATGGCTCTTTCAGCGTTTCCAGCGCGCTGATGGCGGCCATCAGTTCCATGCGGTTGTTTGTCGTTTCCGCCTCGCCGCCTGACAGTTCTTTTTCATTGCCGTTCCAGCGCAGGATCGCGCCCCAGCCGCCAGGCCCCGGATTGCCGGAGCAGGCCCCGTCAGTGAAGATGTCAATATGCTTCATGGCTGCGCCAGTCCGTATTCGACCGGCGAGACGATCTTGCGATGGAAACGCATTTTACGAACATATTCGAGCGGGTCTTTCCTGACCACCATCGCGCCCTCTGGCGTGTTGAGCCAATCGTAGAGGCGCGTGAGCATGAACCGAAGCGCCGAACCACGGGCCATCAGCGGCAAAGCGCGAGCCTCGCTGCGCGACAGCGGGCGCACGGATTGGTAACCGGACAAAAGCGCCCTGCCCTTTGTCAGATTATAGGCATTGTCCTTTTCAAAGCACCACGCGTTGAGGCAGACAGACAGGTCATAGACAAACATGTCGTTGCAGGCGAAGTAGAAATCGATGAGCCCGGAAAGCTTGTCGCCGAGAAAGAAGACATTGTCCGGAAACAGGTCTGCATGGCACACGCCGCTTGGCAGGTCAGTCGGCCAGTTGCGCTCCATGTCCTTGAGATCCGCCTCCACTTCCCTGCTAAGGCCCGGCTCAACCAAATCCGCGCGCGGCGCAGCGGCATCCCATAGCGGGCGCCAACCGGCGACAGACAGCGCATTTTGGCGCTTGATCTGGAAGCCTTCGCCAGCAAGATGCAATGCAGCCAGCGCTTTGCCAACTTCGCGCGCGTGTTCGGCGGTGGGCCTGCGCATCCACATGCCTTCGAGAAATGTAACGATCGCAGCAGGCCGCCCGGCCAATTGGCCAATAGTCTTGCCGTCCTTGCGATGAACCGGCAACGGGCAGGAGATGCCTCGCGCGGCCAGATGATCCATCAATCCGATGAAGAATGGCAGATCATCAGGGTTTACTCGCTTTTCATAGAGCGTGAGAATGTAAGAGCCCGTTTGGGTGTGCATCAGAAAGTTGGAGTTTTCAACGCCTTCGGCGATGCCCTTGTAGGACAGCAGCCCGCCGATCTCGTACTCTTCCAGAAATTCCGCCAGATCGGTCTCGTTGATATCGGTATAGACAGCCATCAGAAATCACCCGTTGACAAAAGCCATGTCGGCCCGTGTGAGTTCGACATCCCGCAAGGCTCGCACAACGGGAAAATCTTCCGTTTCCTCGACAGTGATGGCCAGATCCACCGTGACATCAAAACGTTGCCGGAATCCTTCGATGATCTCCTCGACGATGATTTCCGGTGCGGACGCGCCTGCGGACAGGCCAATCACTTTGGGCGCGCCGATGTCTTCCCATGGAATATCCGACGCGCGCTGCACCAGCAGCGATTGCCCGGCCCCTGCCCGTTTCGCCACTTCAACCAGCCGCATCGAGTTGGACGAGTTCGGCGCGCCGACAATCAAGAACAAGTCCGAGCCAGGCGCAGCCTGCTTGACCGCATCCTGCCGGTTCGTGGTGGCATAGCAGATGGATTCGGCGGAAGGCGCCTGCAGGGCCGGGAACCGGTCAGCCAGGACGGCAATGATGTCGGCCGTATCGTCAACTGACAGTGTCGTTTGCGTCACATATCCCAGCATGTGCGCGTCCTGCGGCGCATAGCGGCGGGCGTCGTCAACCGTCTCGATCAGGCTGACCGCGCCATCCGGCAATTGCCCCATCGTGCCGATCACTTCCGGGTGGCCCTCATGACCGACGAGCAGCACGTGGCGGCCGCGCTTGTTGTGCAGCATCGCCTGCTTGTGGACTTTGGATACCAACGGACAGGTTGCATCCATGTAGAGAAGGTTCAGTTCCTGCGCGTGGGCTGGGACGGATTTCGGCACGCCGTGGGCGGAAAAAACGACGGGCGCCTGGCGATGCTCCTGCGGGATTTCGTCGAGCTCTTCGATGAAGACCGCGCCCCGCGATTGCAGGCCTTCGACGACATAGCGGTTGTGCACGATCTCATGGCGGACATAGACCGGCGCGCCATATTTCTTCAGCGCCAGAACCACGATCTGGATGGCACGGTCGACACCGGCGCAAAAGCCGCGCGGGCCGCACAGGCGAATGGTCATCGGCGGTTTTTGTGTCGTTTGAGCCATTTGGCGGGTTTGGCTTTTCAGTTGGCTCAAGTCAAGTTTTACGGCCGAATTGCCGCCATGCCAGAACACCCCAGATGGCGGTGAGCGCCGCGGCAAGGCCATACCAGGTGACGGCGTATTGCAGATGATTGTTGGGAAGATTGACTATCGTCACCCCGCCTTGCGGCAAGCCTGACTGCGGCGTGGCGGCAGCGTCCGCGTCGACGAAAGCGTCAATCACAGTTGCGCCCTGCGGCAGCCCGGCGCTGGACTTCATTGCGGCCAGATCTTTCCAGTAGAATATGTTCTTGGACGGATCATTGTCCGGCACTTGTGTGGACGGTTTTTCGGTCAGAACCGGCCGGGCAAAGCCCTCGATGGTCACCTGACCGGCGGTTTGACCCTCGTTGCGCGTCGCCGGATCCTTGCGGTCAAACGGCACAAAGCCGCGGTTGACGAACAGGAAAGCATTCGGCGCGGTTTCCAGCGGCGTGTAGACATAATAGCCGGATGCGCCCTGGTGCGTGGCAAAGAAATGGCGTTCGCTTTGATGGCGGAACGTGCCTGAGACCGTGACTGGCCAGTAATCTGTCCCCGGCTCGGTCTTGTACCAGGTTTCGAACGGGCGCGGCGGTTGATGAATGCGCGCTTCGATCGTGGCAATCAGCGCTTCCTTCCACGCCAGCCGGCGCACCTGCCATGTGCCCAGCGCCATCAGCGCGGCAAATACGGCCAGCGCTGCTGCCGACATGAGGATAAAGCTGCGGGAGGAGGAGGTCATCAGCTTTTTTGATCAATCCGGCCTTCTGCCGCCTTGTTGCGGTATTGCAGGGCGATCAGCAAGCCTTTCATCCAGCGCAGCAACACAAGCGACAGGATGATCACCAGAGGGATCCATACAATGAAATGCACCCAAAGCGGCGGGTTGAATTTGACCTCAGTGTAAAGCGCAAGCCCGGTCACCACAAAACCGATGATCAAAATGACAAACACTGCCGGACCATCGCCTGAATCAATAAAGGTATAATCCAGCCCGCAATTGGAGCAGCCTTTTGCGGTCGTCAGATAGCCGCTGAAGAGCCGTCCTGTGCCGCAACGCGGGCACTTGGCGCTGATGCCGGCCTTGACCGGATCAACGGGCGCATAGTGGGCCTTGTCGTCATTCATGGAATAATCTCAATCGGCGTGCCGTCTGGCACCGCATCCCAGATTTGTTGCATCTCATCGTTGGTGACAGCAATGCAGCCATCGGTCCAGTCGAATTTCTGCAGAACAGCGCCTGCGACATCATAGCCGTTTGGCTGGCCGTGGATCATGATGTCGCCGCCGGGTGGGACACCGGCGGCTTTGGCGCGCGCCTTGTCGTTGGCATCCGGATAGGAGATGTGCAGCGACAGGAAGTAGCTGCTTTTGGGATTGCGCCAGTCGATGGTGTAGCGCCCTTCCGGGGTGCGTTCATCGCCTTCCTTTTGCTTGGGTCCCTCCGGCGCGTCGCCAAGCGCGACGGCATAGGCAGCGATAACCCGATTGTCGCGAAGCAGCTGCATGCGCCGCTCTGATTTGTCCAGTTTAATCATATCGGCCCTTCCAATCGGCTTGGCAGGCGGGACAGGAATGGGCAAGATTTGCGGCGGCTCTTCCTGGTGCTGCAATTCGGTTTTTTGTGGCGGCTCGGCTTTGGCAGTGACTGCCAATTTGGCCGGTTGCACGGATATCTGAACCGGTTTCTCAGGTCCTATCCTGACAAATGCAAAGAGTGCGGCAAACAGCACCGAGCCGGCAAGCATTGAAATCAACAGGCGCATTGGCTTCCAACAAAAAAGGCGGGACAAGCCCGCCTTTCGTGAATGCCGATCAAGGCAATAGTTTGTGCGCGTTCATCCGTGGTGGATTGGCGCGCCCCATGATGCCCACACGTAGACGCAGGCGAACAGGAACAGCCAGACCACGTCAACAAAGTGCCAGTACCAGGCAGCGGCTTCGAAGCCGAAATGCTGTTTCGGCGTGAAGTCGCCGGCCAGCGCCCGCAAGAGGCAGACCGCAAGGAAGATTGTGCCGATCAACACATGGAAGCCGTGGAAGCCGGTCGCCATGAAAAAAGTCGAGCCGTAGATCGAATCCTTGAAGGTGAATGGCGCATGGGCATATTCGTAACCTTGGACGAACGAGAAGATCGCGCCGAGGATGACTGTCAGAATAAGGCCGTTGATCAAGCCCCTGCGGTCTCCGTGCAGCAGCGCATGATGCGCCCAGGTGACTGTCGTGCCGGACAGCAAAAGGATGATCGTGTTGTAAAGCGGCAGGTGCAGCGGATCGAGCACTTCTATGCCCTTCGGCGGCCAGACGCCGCCGGTGAAGGCGACACGGCTTGCCTGAATGGCCTCGCCCGTAAACAGGCTGGCATCGAAGAATGCCCAGAACCAAGCGACAAAGAACATCACTTCGGACGCGATGAACATGATCATGCCATAGCGCAGATGGATCGACACGACCTTGGTGTGGTGGCCCTCATGGGCTTCCTTGATCGTATCCGACCACCAGCCGAACATGGTGTAGAGCACGATCGCCAGACCGATGAAGAAGATCCACGGTGTTGCCAGCTGCAGGCCGAACAAGTGCAGCGAACCGCCCTTCAGGTACTGCATCCAGGCGACGCCGCCGATGGCCATGATCAAGGCGCCCATGGAGCCGATGAACGGCCACGGGCTCGGGTCGATGATGTGATAGTCGTGTTGTGGTTTCGTGTGTGAATCAGCCATGGCTTCCCCCGGTCTGTCTCCGTTTACTCCGGCCTGCGCCGTTATTGCAATTTGCCATTCGACACCTTGCCCTGATCAACCGCCGCAACCGGCGTCTCATCTGCAGAAGCAAAGAAGGTGTAGGACAGCGTGATGGTCTTGATGTCTTTCAGATCCAGCTCATTGACAATTTCCGGATCGACGAAAAACACCACAGGCATGTCTAATGTTTCGCCCGGCTTCAGTGTCGTATCGGTGAAGCAGAAACATTCGAGCTTGTTGAAATAGGCACCTGCCAATTCCGGCACGACGTTGAAAGACGCCTTGCCGCGGGTTGGCGTTCCAAACAGGTTCTTGGCGGTGTAGGCGATGTTTGCCGTTTCGCCGAGCTTGATGGTCACTTCGCGCTGCTTGGGTTGAAATTCCCAAGGCAGTTCTGAAGACACATTGGCATCAAATCGCACAGTAATTGTCCGGTCGAGAATTTTGGCTGAACCCCGGTCAGCGGTCTGCGTCGTGCCGCCATAGCCTGTTACCTGACAAAACAGTTTGTAGAGCGGCACGGAGGCGTAGGTGACACCGATCATCGCGGCAAAAAATGCAACGCAGGCAATTGCCACCGTCAGATCGCTGCGGCGGGATTTGCTCTTGTCCGGTGCGGGAGAGGCCATCACGAGCCCCCGGCAATCATGTTCGCGCCCATCTTGGCGAAGGTGGCGATATAGACAATGACCACAAAGGCGGCCAGCACGATGGCAAGCGCCATGGAGCGCGAGCGTTGCGCCTTCTTCTGCTGGTCATTGAGTTGCAACGGGTCCGCCATGTCAGCCTGCCAAACCCATGAATGAAGATACCAATGCTTGCCCAAGCAGGATGGCAAACAGCGCAGTAAGATAGATCAGCGAAAAACCGAACAATTTTTTGGCCGGAACCATGGCTCGATCGGTTTCCGGCATTTGCCAGACCTTGAACGCATGCCAGACGAACACAGCGCCAAGCACAGCCGAGGCAACGCCATAGACACTGCCGGCAAAGCCGAGAAACCACGGTGCAACGCCGACCGGCGCGACCAGCAGCGCATACAGCAAAATCTGCAGCTTTGTCGAAGGCTCGCCCGCGACATTGGGCATCATAGGAATACCGGCATCGCCATAGTCCTTGGCCTTGAACAGGGCGAGCGCCCAGAAATGAGGCGGAGTCCACAGGAAAATGATCAGGAACAGCACAAGGCTTTCAAGGCTGACCGTGCCGGTCACCGCAGCCCAGCCGATCATCGGCGGAAAAGCTCCGGCCGCGCCGCCGATGACAATGTTCTGCGGCGTCGAGCGCTTGAGCCACATTGTGTAGACGACGGCATAAAAGAAGATCGTGAAGGCAAGCAGGCCGCCCGCCAGCCAGTTGGCATAAAGGCCAAGTGTCATGACCGAGAGCAGTGACAGGATCAACCCGAAGACCAGCGCCTCGCGGCCCAGCACTTTGCCGGACGGGATCGGACGGGTTTTGGTGCGCGACATGATCGCGTCAATGTCGGCGTCGTACCATTGGTTGAGCGCGCCTGAGGCTCCTGCCCCGACAGCAATGGCAAGGATTGAAACAAACCCGAGGAAAGGATTGATTGACCCTGGCGCCAGCATCATGCCGACAAAGGCCGTGAACACGACAAGCGACATGACGCGCGGCTTCAACAGCTGAAAATAGTCGCCGGCATCTGCTTCCGAAAAGCGGACATCTGCGATCTGACTGTTTTCCACCAAGGCCATGCGGCTCACTATCCTGTTATTCAATTGCTGCAAAAGGGCCGCGCTGGCGCGGCCCTTCAAAAGTGTTGCTTCAAGCCTACTTGATGCGCGGCAGCTGTTCCCACTGATGGAACGGCGGCGGGGACGGCAACTGCCATTCCAGCGTCGTCGCGCCTTCGCCCCATGGATTGGCCGCTGCCTGACGCTTCTTGGCGAAGGCCTCAAAGACGCCGAACAGGAAGACAAATACTGCGGCTGCCGACAGATAGGAACCATAAGACGAAATCTGGTTCCAGCCGGCAAATGCGTCCGGATAGTCAATGTAGCGGCGCGGCATGCCCTGAAGGCCGAGGAAATGCTGCGGGAAGAAGATCAGGTTGACGCCAATGAAGGTCATCCAGAAATGCAGGCTGGCGATGGTCTCATTGTACATGTAGCCGGTCATCTTCGGGAACCAGTAATACCAGGCCGCAAAGATGGCGAACACGGCGCCCATCGACAAGACGTAGTGGAAATGGGCGACCACATAGTAAGTGTCGTGCATGGCGCGGTCGAGGCCGGCATTGGCCAGCTGAACGCCGGTGACGCCGCCAAGCGTGAACAGGAAGATGAAGGCGATCGCCCACTTCATCGGCGCTTTGAACGAGATCGAACCGCCCCACATGGTGGCAATCCAAGAGAAGATTTTCACGCCCGTCGGCACTGCAATCACCATCGTGGCGAACACGAAATAGCGCTGCGTGTCGAGTGACAGGCCGACCGTGTACATGTGATGGGCCCAGACGACGAACCCGACCACGCCGATGGCAACCATGGCATAGGCCATGCCGAGGTAACCGAAAATCGGCTTTTTCGAGAACGTCGAGATGATGTGGCTGACAATGCCGAAGCCCGGCAGGATCAGGATGTAAACTTCCGGATGGCCGAAGAACCAGAACAGATGCTGGAACAGGATCGGGTCGCCCCCGCCTTCGGGCGCGAAGAAGGTCGTGCCGAAATTGCGGTCGGTCAGCAGCATGGTGATCGCGCCCGCCAAGACTGGAAGCGACAGCAACAGCAGGAAGGCGGTAACCAGCACCGACCAGGCAAAAAGCGGCATCTTGTGCAGCGTCATGCCGGGAGCGCGCATGTTGAAAATGGTGGTGATGAAGTTGATCGCCCCCAATATCGACGACGCGCCTGCAAGGTGCAGCGCCAAAATTGCCAGATCCATTGCCGGTCCGGGCTGGCCGGAGGTCGACAGCGGCGGGTAAATCGTCCAGCCGCCGCCGGCGCCCATGGCTCCGGTCGGGCCTTCAACGAACATTGACAGTGTCAACAGGATAATGGCTGGCGGCAGGAGCCAGAAAGAAATGTTGTTCATGCGCGGGAACGCCATATCCGGCGCGCCGATCATGATCGGCACCATCCAGTTGGCAAAGCCGCCGATGAGCGCGGGCATGACCATAAAGAAGATCATGATCAGGCCATGGCCGGTGGTGAACACATTGTACATGTGCTTGCCCGCGTCGATCGCAGCGTCGCCTTCAACGCCATAGACCATCGCAGCAAGTCCGTGGAAAATCTGGATGCCCGGCTCTGCAAGCTCCCAGCGCATCATGACGGACAGGAAGCCACCGAAGATGCCGGATATGATCGCAAAAATCAGATAGAGCGTGCCGATATCCTTGTGGTTGGTCGAAAACAGCCAACGCCTGATGAAATACGGCTTGTGGTCGTGGTGGTCATGCGCATCGTGCGCGTCGTGATCATGGGCGGTGTCGTGAGCTTGATGTCCAGTGGCCATGTGCCGCACTCCTTGTGTCTGTTACCGCGGCTCAGTTGCCAGCGACGTTGATCGGTTTGGCGGCAGCAATGGATGCCATCAGCGCCTTGTTGGCGCCGGGAAGATCGGTTTTGGCCAAAGCCATCCAGGCGTCATACTTGGCCTGATCGACCACGCGAATGGCGATCGGCATGAACGCATGATCCTTGCCGCAGATTTCCGAGCACTGGCCGTAGAATGTGCCTTCCTTCTCGGCCTTGAACCAGGTTTCGTTCAACCGGCCGGGCATGGCATCAATTTTGATGCCAAAGGCCGGCATCGCAAAGGCATGAATCACGTCAGCGCCGGTCGCAATCAGGCGAACGACCGTGTTGATTGGAACGACCATTTCATTGTCCACAGTCAGAAGCCGCGGATAGGCGGCAAGATCTTCCTTGCCCAGCGCAGCGCGTTCGCTGTCCTTGACCATGGCGCTATCAAACGAAACCGGTTCGGCCAGCTGATACTCGTAGCTCCAGTACCATTGGTTGCCGGTCGCCTTGACGGTGAACTTGGCTTCTTCCGGCGGATTGAACTGGGAAGTCAGCAGCTGGAAAGACGGAACCGCGAGGAACAGCAGTATAATAACCGGACCCACGGTCCAGATCACTTCGATCAGCGTGTTGTGGCTGGTTTTGGAAGGAACCGGGTTGTTCTTCTCTGAAAAGCGCCAACCGACATAAACCAGCAGACCGGCCACAAACAACGTAATGGGAACAATGAACCACAGCGTGTAATTTTCGAACCAGCTGATCGACGTCATCATCGTTGACGCGCTCTCCTGCAGGTCAGTGCCCCATGGCTTGGGCTGGTCCGCATGGACCGGCGATACGCCAAGAGCGGCAATCGCAGCAGCCACGGCTTTGATGGAATGTTTCACGCGTTGTCTCCCCAATCGTCTGGCGAAATTTCAATATGATTCGCAGCCGCATCGCTGCGGCCCGCCGTTGATCCATGTCAAACCACAAAGGAGGGCAGGCCGCAAGGAAAGCAATGGCTTTAGGGATGCGGCAAAACTGCACGTGCCATCTAATTTGCGCTATAGGCTCAATTGCGTTGCCGCATTCACGCCGTTTTTGACCGTGTAAAGAACTCTGGGGGCGAAATTTCCAGCCGCACTTTCCTTTTGTCCAAGGGTGCGGCACTTTCATCGGGTTGATTCGGGGTTTGCGGCCTATGCCATCCATCTTTGCAAGAAGCCTTATGGTTTGCCTTCTTTTGGCGTCATCGGCCCAGCCGGTCTTCGCTCAAGGCCAACAGACGGGCACGCTGCGCTCCAGCCATGGCGCATGGAATATCCTGTGCGACACACCGGCGGGCGCAAAAGCCGAACAGTGCGCGCTGGTGCAGAATGTTGTGGCTGAAGACCGTCCGGAAGTCGGCCTCTCTGTCGTTGTGCTCAAGACAGCCGACAACAAGGCCAAGATCCTGCGCGTCCTTGCCCCGCTCGGCGTGCTTTTGCCCAACGGGCTTGGCCTCAACATCGACAGCAAAGACATGGGCCGCGCCTATTTCGTCCGGTGCTTCCAGGACGGTTGTTATGCCGAGGTGATTTTGGAAGACACGCTGATCAAGGCGCTGCAAAGCGGCACATCCGCGACCTTCATCGTATTCCAGACGCCGGAAGAGGGCATTGGCATCCCGGTAGACCTCAAGGGCTTTGCCGAAGGATATGCCGCGCTGCCTTAAGGGTTTGCGGTTAAATTTCAACTTTGGCGCTGCCCCTCATCCGGCCTTTGGCCACCTTCTCCCCGCAAGATGCAGGGAGAAGGCGACAATCTCCAAAATTGCGGGCCTTCCCCTTCGCCCCGCCGCTTGCGGGGAGAAGGTGCCCGAAGGGCGGATGAAGGGCAGCGCCGATGTTAGAAAATTAGCCGACAGCAAACTGTTTTTATCAGATGTCAGCCGTTGCCATTCACTTGCCGGGACAATCAACCATACCAGCTTGCCATTGCCCCGCGCACGCCGCAGCCATAAATGGTTAGTCTGAATATTGAGGACATACTCCATGACCACGCGCCTAACCGACCAATTCGAAATTTCCACCGAAGACCTGCGCGGCATCGTCGCAGATGCATTGTCGAATGCCGATGACGGCGAGTTGTTCATCGAGCATTCCAAGAGCGAAGGCCTTGTATTCGACAATGGCCGCCTCAAGGGTGCGTCCTACAATGAAGACAAGGGCTTTGGCTTGCGCGCTGTCGCTGGAGAAGCCGTCGGCTATGCGCATTCCGGCGAGATGTCGGTCGCAGCGCTGAAGCGCGCGTCCGATGCCGTGCGCGCCGTGCAGACCGGCTATGCCGGCACCTATTCAGAAGCGCCGCAGCGCACCAACCGCAAGCTTTACGAAGACGTGAACCCGATTGAGGGTCCCGGATTTGAGGAGAAGGTCAAGCTTCTCCAGGAGATCGACGCCTATGTCCGGGCCAAAGATCCAAAGGTCCGGCAGGTTTCCGTTTCGCTTGGCGCTTCGCACCAGATTGTCGAAATCCTGCGCGCTGATGGCCATCTGGTCAGCGATGTGCGGCCGATGGTGCGCATTTCAATCTCGGTCGTTGTCGGCGAAGGCGACCGGCAGGAAAGCGGCTCCTATGGCGCTGGCGGGCGGCGCGGCTTTGGCGAGTTCATCGCCGCTGACGCCTGGCGCTTTGGCGCGGATGAGGCGCTGCGCCAGGCGCTGGTCAATCTTTCCGCCGTCCCCGCCCCGGCCGGCACGTTCGACATTGTGCTCGGCTCCGGCTGGCCCGGCGTCATGCTGCATGAGGCCGTCGGCCACGGCTTGGAAGGCGATTTCAACCGCAAGAAGACCTCGGCCTTTGCCGGGCTGATGGGCCAGCAGGTCGCGTCCAAGGGCGTCACCATCGTTGATGACGGCAC
>JBAVTG010000234.1:0-7879 GCA_049696015.1 Rhizobiaceae bacterium
CGTTGCCGCATTGCCACGCACAGGCAGATGATCCAACAGAAACGCCGGTCAAACTGAGGCTTGAGGCCGTCAGGATGGGATCGCGCAAAGGTCCGCTGCGCGACATTGGCCGTTTGCTTGAAACCACCGGCGGCAAGTTGCGGTGCATTCCTCTGGTTGCAGACGGCAGGAACGACGACAACGCCGTCATCTCGCAGATCACCGCCCTGTTTGCGCAAGTCCACAATGCCGCAACCGTGAAAATGCCGGCCAACTGGAAAGCAGAAGAGCGCTATCTGGGTGCCCGTTTGGCGGTGACATCGGCGTTCAGGTCCATTCTTCAAAATGATCTGGTGCGGCGGATTGTCGATCCGGCCACTTACAACTGGTATGGCAACCAATCCGGTGAAGGCCGCTTTCTGTCGCCTGGCACAAAGGGCAGGCCGGTCAGCGCGGAATTCGCCCATGCTGTCTGGCGCATGGGCCATGCGATGGTCCGGCCCGAATACAAATTCAACATGCGCAGCGAAAGCCACCCGCTTGGCACCGTCATCGAGCGCAGCTCGCTCCGGCGCCCGCGCGAAATGCCGTTCGACCGCGAATGGATTGCGCAATGGTCTCTGTTTTTCGACATGGGAAAGCGCAAGCCTCAGCCCAGCATGCTGATCGGCCCCAGCTATTCAAGTCCGCTCAACCAGGCATTCAAGGATCCCAAAGGCACTGAAGGCAGCGGTCTGGCCAAGCGCGACCTGATCCGCGGAGCCAGATCAGGGGTTTCATCGCTGGCGCATTTGCGCGCTCGCATCCTGGCGGCTGCCCCGGCGGACTATCCCAACCGAAAGTGGCTTGCCGATGCAGCGCGGCACCGCGCCATCGTCGAGCGCTGGCTTGAGGACAGTTCAGCGCAAATTGGCGGCGGCGACGGATATGGCAAGTTGCCCAAGGCGCTGGCGCAAGCGCTGGTCAACGACCCTCCGCTGGGGCTTTTCATCCTGATCGAGGCCTCGCAGAAGCCCTGGTCCGGGCGCTCCCTTGGGCCGCTGGGCTCACTCATTGTTGCGGAGACTTTCTTTCGCGCCTTTGAAGACAACAGTTCTCTCGACACGCTTGTGCCCCGGCCCGGTTTTGGCGCGGCAGAAGCGGTCAGGACCGTGTTCGGGCCAAGGCCCGAAACAATGCCGGCGCTGATTCGCTGGCTGGACCGGCACATGCCGGAAGCGGACAAGCGACTTCCAGACGGGAGGCCATTGCCGCTGATTTGACACGAAAACCGCCAAGCAAACACAGGAGTAACGCATATGCTTGACCTTCATGAAGGACCACATGGCCGTTTCAAAATCCTTGACCACATGAAATTTGGCAAGAAAATCAAGGAATGGGCGTCCAATCCGGAGAAGGCGCCCCGATCCATCGACGAGTTGAAGAAGGCGCTCGAGCCCAAAATCGCGATGGTGCCGACACGCTACAAAACCATGAAAACGGTTCAGGCCGAGTCGGAAGAGTTCATTTTGCGCCTTCCGCCAAAGCACATGATCGAAAACACCGTGAAAGTGCTGACCAAACAGGTTTCCGATTACAGGAAAGCCTTGTCGGTTGATCCGGGAGCAACCAAAAAGGGCTATGAAGTGCCGCCGTTCTACACGGTGAAAATGCGCGGCGACGGCGATGAGCGCTCGCACCCGTCAGACAAGGAGTTGAACGATCTCGATTTCTTCTTCTGCCGCGTGGCTGACTACACGACATCTGTCTGCCGCTAGGGCTGAATCAGACAAAACCGGCTTCGGCGAGGCGCGTGCGCAGCCGTCTGCGCACTGCCAAGTCCTTGATCGGGAACATCGACGCCAGCCAGTCGCCGGCAATGCCGGGGCTGGCTGTGCGGTTAGACTTCCATGCCCGCACCAGCGCTTTGAACAACTGGTCTGCCTCGATGCGGGCCGTGGCCAGATCACCTTTCTCAACATGTGAAGCGATCGCCCAGGTGCGCAGTCCGTAGTAACCGTGCTCAACCTGGCGCGAGGCGGCGATGCTGGCGTCAAAATCGCCCATCAGGAAATGGATTCCCGCCAGATAGCTCCAGTGTTCCGCCGCCAGCGCGACTCCAAGACCGGCAATCCGCGCAGTCAAGGTCTTGACATCGGCTTGGCAACCACAGAACGCCAAACCGTGCGTCGCAGAGGTCAAGACCCACGGATCATTGCTGTTGAGCAGCAGGGAATCGCGGAATGCGCTTTCGGCCTCCGTGAACTGGCCCAGCAAGGCGTGCGTCCATGCCAGACAGAGATGAGCTTTCGCGTCCAGCGGATCAAGCAGCCTGGCGGTTGAAGCATGGCGAAAAGCCCCCAGCGTGACTTCGCGGTCAGGAAATGTGCCGGGGTTGACGATATGGCGGCCGTTGGCATGTTGTGCCAGCGCGCTGTGCGCAGGGCTGAAGGCCGGCAAATCGCGGACAATGCCTTCAAGCAATTCGTAGGCGGCCATGTCATCGGAATCACGCCAGCGGTGCATCAACTGCTGTGCTTTCACCCAGGCATCAAAGTGGCTTGCCGGAATGGAATTGCTGGTCGTGAAGCGCCGGAGACGGTCTGCGGAGATATGAATGTTAAGCGCTGAAGCCATGCGCCTGACGAAGGTTTCCTCCGCTTCCTGCAGCGTGTCAGGCCCGCCGCGAAATGTGTCGCTCCAGATGAAGGCTCCATCACGCTCATCCCGCAAGGTGATCGAATAGGTGTATTGGCTGTCACGGGCATGGCCGGAAAACAGAATCGTATAAGCAGGCCGCCGGTGGACCGCATTTGGCGCATCCCAATCAACCACCGACCATTCGCGGAAACGCACAAGAAGCGAGACCAGCTCAAAGCGCAAGCCTGCAAGAATGCCGGCTAATTGCGCGTCGCTGACGGTTTGCGGGATGGCTGAGACAAGAATGACGGGACTGGCTTCGCTTCGCGGTGTTGCCGAGAGCGGCGCAATTGCGGTCAATCCTGATTTCTGGACGTCTTGCCGCAGGCTGATGGCGGCGGCAAGCTGGCGAGTCGGCAGCGAAGGCTCGCTGTCCACGTCTTCGCGCATTGCGTTGGCCAAGTCATTGTAGGCGGAATGGGACCCGGTGAAATCGCCGGCGTCTGCACGCAGTTCCATCAGCTGGCGCGCCACCGGCTCGTTGCAGGGATCAAAAGCAAGTATCGCTTTTGCCCAAGTCTGACGCTTGGACGGCTTGCCGGCAGCCTGCTGAAAGCCAGCCTGCAACGCATCGCTCATCATATCGCGCCATATCTGCCGCTGCATGCGCGCCCATGCGGCAAAACTCTCGTCGACGCTGTCGAGGCCTTTGAAAAGCGTTTCGGCATAGCGGAAACGGTGCAGCTGGCCGAGGTCAGGCGCCGCGCCAGACTTGACAGCCGCGAGCAATTCGACCGCGTCGACCGACACCAGCGAAAGATCGAGACTCAATTGGTCCCGCCCTGCTGAAAATCCATTGAACCCTGCAGCGATCAATGCCCGCTTGATCGTCATGACCGCTTGGCGCAGCGATGTGCGGGCCGCATCCTCGGACCCCTCGGACCAGAGCAGGTCAGCGGCAGACTGGCGGGCCATTTGCCCGTTGGCAGACAAGGCCAGGCATGCCAGCAGCAGCTCCGACTTGCGGGACTGCGTCCGGATCGGTTTGCCGGCGAAACTCAAGGCAAGTTCGCCGATCACGGTTATTGTCAACCGTTCATTCACGCGCCACTTTGCCCCTCACCCAAATCCCCAAGGACGGGAAATTATCAGAGTATGGCAACCTTTGGAAAGCGAAGCTTACGCAACGGGATGTTTTTTTGACAAGTCGGGGCAATCTGCGGTTCGTCCGACTGTTGTTGCCATAATCCGCCAAAAAGCCGGAAATCTGGCGGACAGGGCGGGATTCGAACCCGCGGTACGCTATTAACGTACACACACTTTCCAGGCGTGCGCCTTCAACCACTCGGCCACCTGTCCGCATCTTTGTCACCTGGCCGGTTGGTGCCAGGTGATGTCAGGAGGCAAAGCCCCCTAGCAAAGCGCGCTCCTTATAGCCGGAACCGGGCAAGGTTCAACTGCGTTTGCCGAAAAAATGAAGATTGACCGCGATGGCCACCTGCGCCGCACACATTGCCGTCTTGATCAAGTAAGCCTATCTGTAGCCTGCGCCGTGACTGTAATGCGGCAGTCTTCAGGGTTTTCCGGCATGCGTTTTCTCTTCCGCCTTCTTGCACTTGTCTTTCTTTCGGTGGCCGTTATCGCCGCCGTTGTCGACGCCTCGCGCAGTCTTGCGGCTTCCACACTGGTGCTGACCTCGCTCGGCAAGGGCTGGGCCGATTTTGCGCCGGGCTCGCTGGCGGCGCTGCAGACATTCGTTCAGGGACGTTTGCCCGGAGCGGTTTATGACCCCGCGTTCCTGTTTCTTATGTCGATGCCGGCGGCAGCGGTTCTGGCGATCCTGGCGGCCGTATCTTACGCCATCGGCG
This sequence comes from Rhizobiaceae bacterium, assembly GCA_049696015.1. Lineage (GTDB taxonomy): Bacteria > Pseudomonadota > Alphaproteobacteria > Rhizobiales > Rhizobiaceae > JANMEX01. The sequence continues at coordinate 4,467 of JBAVTG010000234.1, forward strand.
CCAAGCGCGAACGGCCGCTCGGCGATTTCACTGCCCGCTGAACGCAAGGGAGATCTGTCTTGTACATCATCGACATGTTCAACAAAAAGATGAAGCTGCCGGAACCTGCCGAGGCGCTGAAAGGCCGCACGGCATCAATCCCGACGGCCAAGAACCACTTTGTGTCCGGGCGGCCGCTCAAAGGGCCTTATCCGGACGGTTTTGAAACCGCCATTTTTGCGCTTGGCTGCTATTGGGGGGCGGAGCGGCTTTTTTGGGAAACGCCCGGCGTCTGGGTGACTGCGGCCGGTTTTGCCGGCGGAACAACGCCAAATCCGACCTATCAGGAATCCTGCACGGGCCTGACTGGCCATGCGGAAGCGGTTCTGGTCGTGTTTGATCCCTCCATTGTGAGCTATGAAGATTTGCTCGCGATCTTTTGGGAAGCGCATGACCCGACGCAGGGTATGCGGCAGGGCAATGATGTGGGCACTTGCTACCGTTCAGGATTGTACCCCGCCGCTCCCGGCCAGCTGGCCGCGGCCAACGCCTCGCGCGATGCCTATCAGGCAGCCTTGCGCAAGGCCGGGCGCGACACAATCACCACCGAAATCAAGGCTGATCAGACTTTCTATTTCGCCGAGGAATTTCATCAGCAATATCTGGCCAAGAACCCGGACGGCTATTGCAACATGCGTGGCACAGGCGTCTCTTGCCCGATCCCGGCGCGCGCCTGAACTTGATCAGCGGACAGGTTTTCGCAGCGCCGGAATTTGTCCATGAAGTCAAAGATTCATGGTGATATTTGTCTTGCGGCATGCCACATTCGTCCCCGGCCGGGAGGGATGAACCCTCCTGCCGGCGCCACTGGCCGGGTAGATAAGTGCCGGTGGTCCGCTGAAAAATGAAACCTACAGGGTTGGAAATCATGAAAAAAATTCTCACCGGTCTTTTGGCAGCGTCGGCGCTGATGGTGTCTGGCATTGCGGCATTCGCCGAGGGCGAGCCTGCGGTGCTGTTTGATCTGGGCGGCAAGTTCGACAAGTCGTTCAACGAGGCTGCTTTCAACGGCGCTGAAAAATGGAAAGCGGAATCCGGCAAAGCTTACATGGAATTCGAACTGCAGAATTCCGACCAGCGCGAACAGGCATTGCGCAAGTTTGCCGAATCCGGAGCCAATCCGGTTGTTGCCGTCGGCTTCATGAACGGTGATGCCATCGGCAAGCTGGCCGAAGAATTCCCGAAGACCAATTTCGTCATCATCGACATGGTCGTCGAAAAGCCGAACGTCCGTTCGGTCGTCTTCAAGGAACAGGAAGGCTCCTATCTCGTCGGCGTTCTGGCTGCCATGGCATCCAAGACCGGCAAGGGCGGCTTCGTCGGCGGCATGGACATTCCGTTGATCTCCAAGTTCGGCTGCGGCTATGTCGGCGGCTTCAAGTCGGTCAAGGCCGACGGCGAAGTGTTCATGAACATGACCGGCGACACGCCGGCTGCATGGAACGATCCGGTCAAGGGCGGCGAGCTTGCCAAATCGCAGTTTGACCGCGGCGCGGACGTTGTCTATGCGGCGGCCGGCCAGACCGGACTTGGCGTGCTGCAGGCGGCCAAGGACGCGGGCAAATTGTCCATTGGCGTTGATTCCAACCAGAACGGCATCCATCCCGGTTCAGTTCTGACATCGATGCTCAAGCGCGTTGACGTTGCCGTTTACAATTCCTTCGCTGACGCGCAGGGCGGCAAATTCACTGGCGGGTTCAATGTGCTTGGCCTCAAGGAAGGCGGCATTGATTACGCGCTGGATGACAACAACAAGGCGCTTGTTACCGATGAAATGAAGGCGGCGGTCGAAAAGGCCAAGGCCGACATTATTGCCGGCACCGTGCAGGTCCATGACTTCATGTCGGACAACAAATGCCCCTATTGATTTGACATCCGGATTTTGATGGCAAACCGCCGGGGGCAACTCCGGCGGTTTTGTTTTTAAGCGGAATCAGACATGATCGTGTCATGCCCATCATAGAACTTGGCAAAACCAATCCATTGGAGGACGGACGCCAATCCGTCCGGGCGCTAAACGTGCGGCGCGGCGTCCAGCGGCTCTTGATTAATCTTGGCCATGCCGTGCTGCCGGAAGTGACGCTGAAATCAGGGCGGCGCGCCGATTTGATGGCGCTGACCACCAAGGGCGAATTCTGGATCATCGAGATCAAATCCTCGATCGAGGATTTGCGCGTCGACCGCAAATGGCCGGAATACCGCGCGTTTTGCGACCGTCTGTTTTTTGCCACGCATCCGGGCGTGCCCTCGGAGATCTTTCCAGAGGATTGCGGCTTCCTGCTGTCAGACGGCTACGGTGCGGAACTCTTGCGCGAAGCGCCGCATCACCCTTTGGCAGCGGCCAGCCGAAAGGCGCTGCTGTTGCGCTTCGCCCGTTCCGGCGCGCAGCGTCTGCTGGCAGCGGAACTTGCCGGAATTGATGTGGCCAGCCTGCCAGACGAATGAGCGGCTTGGCGGGCGCTATTTAGGCGCGCGTTTGGCCAATATACGCTGCAAAGTCCGGCGGTGCATGTTCAGCCGCCGTGCGGTTTCTGACACATTGCGCTCGCACATTTCGTAAACACGCTGGATATGCTCCCAGCGCACGCGATCAGCCGACATCGGGTTTTCCGGCAATTCCACCTTGTCGTTGCCTTGGCGTGTCAACGCATTGAAAATGTCATCGGCATCGGCCGGCTTTGCCAGATAATCGACAGCACCGAGCTTTACTGCTGTCACGGCCGTGGCGATGTTGCCGTAGCCGGTGAGCACAATCACCTTGGCGTCGGCGCGTTTGGCGCGGATGGCTTCAATGACAGAAATGCCGTTGCCGTCGCCCAGGCGCAGATCGACCACTGCGTAGGCAGGCGCGGCATCCTTGACGGCGTCCAAACCCGATTGCACCGTGTCGGCGGCGCGAACGGTGAAGCCGCGCGCCTCCATGGCGCGGGTGAGCCGCGTCAGAAACGGCTTGTCGTCATCCAGCAGCAGGAGTGAACTGTCTTCGCCGATCTTCGATGTGTCAGCCAGCGCTGTTGCGGTCATGCTCATAGGTCCCGTCATGTCTTGCCGGGCTGCATCGTCTTTGCAGCCGTTTTTGGTTGTAACGAATTGGCGCGCTCGCGCGCATTTGTCAAAGTTTGCGCGGCGAATTGGTCCTGCTGCGGCTGTTCCATCTGTGATCTTGGCCACTGCACTTGAATGTCGGCGCCGTTTTGCCGACCTTCGCGGTTGCGTATGGCCAACCAAGCGCCAGAGCGTTCGAGCAGCGTCTTTGCAATAAACAGACCCAGACCGAGGCCGCCGCCGCCATTGCGCGCCACGGAAGACCGGCTTGTCGCGTAGGGTTCGCCAATCTTGTCGAGGATATCGGATGAAAATCCCGGCCCATCGTC
>JBAVTG010000235.1:0-5029 GCA_049696015.1 Rhizobiaceae bacterium
CGTGTCTCAGTCCCAGTGTGGCTGATCATCCTCTCAGACCAGCTATGGATCGTCGCCTTGGTAGGCCTTTACCCCACCAACTAGCTAATCCAACGCGGGCCGATCTTTCAGCGATAAATCTTTCCCCCGAAGGGCGTATCCGGTATTAGCACAAGTTTCCCTGAGTTATTCCGAACTGAAAGGTACGTTCCCACGCGTTACTCACCCGTCTGCCACTCTCCTTGCGGAGCGTTCGACTTGCATGTGTTAAGCCTGCCGCCAGCGTTCGTTCTGAGCCAGGATCAAACTCTCATGTTTGATAAGAGATTGAATTGGCTATATTTGGTCACGCATTTGAATTGACGAGAACATCTTGACTTACTTTGCTTGCGCAAAGTTCGCTATGTATGTCTCTAGTCAAACGTGTCCGGCCAAAGTCTCTGTTTTAACCCTTACGGGTTTGCAGTAGACCTGCCGCCCACGTTTCTCTTTCTTCTGTATGCAATTTTCAAAGAACAGACACGGCAAACGCAGTGTCGTGGGCTGGGTGGCTTTTGGCCTCATGCCCGGTCGAGTGTCGCTTACGCGGCTCTCTTTTGATTTCACAAGGGCGAATTCGTTTGCGCCAGCGGCGCGCCGCCCTCGTTGATGACCGGCTTATAGGGGGTAGCCCCTTCATGAGTCAACAAGGATTTTGCGTTTTTCTTGAATTTTTTTCCAGTCGGCAAAAAACCCATGGCACAGATAGGGAACTCGCCCATATGTAGTGTTTAGACAGGGCTGCGGCCATAAACCGGCCCTACTCTTTATATAGCCGATTTTGGTTCGCCAGTCGCGCATTGGTTTGACTTCCAGCGCCAATGGTTGGAAAACGGATGCAGACCGGCATCAAGCGGGCACAAGAGCGGCATGTTTTTGGATACCAGCCAAAAACATCTGGCTCTAATCGGGTAGAACACGGGTATATATGGTCCAGTCGTTAAAAATGACGGAGCGCCTGGGCAACGAACCGCCCTTGGTTGCCGATGGGCGCAAGGGCCCGCCGGACCGGAGGGAAGTCTCTGCGCGCTGGCTGGCTGGCACGTTTCTCACAGGTTTCACCTCGATCATCCTCATGGGCGTTGCATTGTCTGCAGCGCTGGACGGGCGCCAGCAATTGGCAACGCCAGCTGAAATCATGGCAGCCGACGAATTGAATGCGCAGTCTGAAAACGCATCCGGCAAAGCTGGCCGCCTTGCTTTGACTGCGCTGGCGCTTAAAATCTCCGACAAGCGCGTTCTGCAGATTTCGACTTTGCAAAAGGTAGGCGATCGCGATGTCGTGCGCACCTTGCCGTTTGGCGTGGCCGAAATGGCGCTCAGTGCCGGGCATACGACAAAGAAGGCCTATCCGGCCTTCAATCCGGTGACCATCTTTGAAGGCGCAAATGAATCGGCCGTGGCCGGGCTGGAAACGGGCGAGATCTATGGCGCGATGGTCGAAAGCGAAGTCAGCTTGAAAACGACGCCATTCCCGCTGACCGACGCGTCATTTGAGCTTTCCGCAAACCTGACGCTGGAAGAAGTGGAAGAAGCGGTGCGCATTTCCGGCACGGCCCTTACCGAAGGCGACGTTCAGGTTGCATCGCTGCATTATCTTGACCCGCTGCGGTTCGGCAACGGTGAAGGCGACTTTGCCCTCGGTGCAGACTTGGGTGTCAAGATCGTTCAGGAAAATGTGTCCGTCGCGCCCCGCGCCGCCACTGAAACCCAGGAAACATCATTCTCCGAAGAGATCATCCCGATCCGGACCGATTCGCGGCCCAAAACCTTGTTCGCTGACGCGGGTTATGAAGGCGTGAACGCCATTGGCATGGCCGATGCGATCAACACCCTGCTCAGTTCCGATAAACTGAAGGCTGGCTGGGCGCTGCGCATCGGCATCGAAACCGCCCGCAATGAATCGCGCATCGTGCGCGCCTCTGTCTATGACGGCAAAACCCATCTGTTCACCATCGCCATCGACGACCGCGATCAGTATGTCCCGACCGAAGCGCCTGAAAATGGCGAAGCCGTGCTCGCCTCGCTTGGCGATTCGCCCCAGCCGGTCCGGGTGCGCGGTGAATTGCCTTCTGTCTATGACGGGATCTACCGGGCCGCATACGCTTATGACCTGACACCGCGCATGGCCAAGCAGCTGATCAAGATGCTCGCCTCTGATGTCGATTTCCAGTCGCGCCTGGGTCCTGCAGACCGCCTTCAGGTTTTCTACTCAATACCGGAAGGCGAAGACAAAGCATCCGACACATCTGACATTCTCTATGCAGACGCTGTCATCAATGGCAACGAACGCAAATTCTACCGCTTTCGCAGCAAAGACGACAGCATCGACTACTTTGATGAAAAAGGCGTCAGCGCCCAGCAGTTCCTGCTGCGCAATCCGGCGCCCAATGGCCGCCTGACATCAGGCTTTGGCATGCGCCGCCATCCCATCCTCGGCTATTTGCGCCTTCATGCCGGCACCGACTGGGCCGGGCCGACCGGAACGCCGATTCTTGCCTCGGGCAATGGCACCGTCGAGAAAGCCGGCTGGACCTCAGGCTACGGCTACCAAACCCTGATCCGCCATGCCAACGGTTATGTCACCTCATACTCGCACCAGAGCCGCATAGCCAAAGGCGTAGTTCCAGGCGCCCGCGTGCGCCAGGGCCAGGTCATCGGCGCCATCGGCTCAACCGGCCTGTCAACCGGCCCGCATCTCCATTACGAACTGACCGTCAACGGCACCAAAGTCGACGCCATGCGCGTCAGGCTGCCGACCGGCAAGACACTCAAGGGCAGCGAGCTTGCCGCCTTCAAGAAAGAGCGCGACCGCATCGATGCGCTCATGGCCGCGCCGCAAGAACCGCAGAGGGTTGCAAGTGTCGTGAACTGAGGGACGAGATCGGCGTCTGGCTTCTGTACTCAAGAAACCCCGTTGCCGAGTGTCGCTTCAAAATGGGCGACAGTGCGGTCAAAAGCCAATTCAGCCGCTGCGCTGACATAATCATCCTGACGGTCGGTTTCGGCAAACCAGTGCCCCGTCCCGCCATACTCATGTGCAGCATACGGGCGTCCGGCTGCCTTCAGTTGCCGTTCCATGGCGCGCCGCGCAGAAGCCGTCACCCATTCATCATGGTCAGCAAAATGGGCCAGATAAGAAGCACGGCTTTTGGAGAAGTCGCCGCCGCGCGCAGCGTAGTAAAGAACTGCCGAACTGATCGGCAAGTTGCCTCGTTGCGAAAGCCAGGCAGCCCAGTGTCCGCCCATTGAGAAGCCGACAACGCCGACCGGCAATTGCGAACCTGACGAAGACTGGAGCGTATCCAGATCGCGGATGAGTGTCTTGTACATGGGTTCTTTGCGGGGCGCGCTTCGCAATTTCCTGGCCTCTGCGATCGAACGAGCCGTCTTTCCATCGAACAGATCGGATAGGCCAACAGTAAATCCATGGTCAGCAAGCGATTGCCCATAGCGCCGGAACGAGTCGGTCAGCCCCCACCAAGAGTGGATGACAAGAATGCCGCCGGAGCTTCCAGATCGCGATGGTGTGATGCGCTCTGCCAACAGCCGCCTGTCCTTTCCTGGCAAGACAACCCTATCACATGCGCGGGCTTTCGACAGGCCACATCGTCCGGCTTGTGATGTTGAACGGCGCCTTATGCCTGGTTCAGCCCCAGCCTCTTCTGCACCGTCTTCGGCAAATTCAGCGACGCCAGCCGGTAACTTTCCCGCACATAATCCTTCAGCGCCGGATCATCCATCGATTCGTCCGACAATCGCTGCAGCCAGCTCATCCCGCGCGACGCCAGATAGGGCGCGGGCCGCATACCTGGTTCATTCTTCAGCAAATCAAAACTCATCGGTGAGCATTTGAACGTGACGGCCAATGCTTCGCCTTCGTTCCAGCCGCCAATTGCAAACACCTTGCCGCCGATTTTCCACACATGCGCCCCGCCCCACTGAACAACGTGGGTTGTGTGCGCAAGTGCGGCGCAAAAGGCGTTGTAATCATCAAGTGTCAAGTGCTTCCCTTCGCCACTCTTCCCTTCTCCCCGCCGCTTGCGGGGAGAAGGTGGCCCAACGGGCCGGATGAGGGGCAGCGCCAAGGCAACATGTCAGGCTGCCTTCGCGACATTCCCCGCCACCCGGAACAGCAGCCGGTCCGAACCTGCCGAGACATGGATATGCGCGCCGTCGCGGACTTCCCCGCTCAGCACCTTTTCCGCCAGCGGATCCTGCACTTCCTTCTGGATCACCCGCTTCAGCGGCCGCGCGCCGTAGGCCGGATCATAGCCCTTGTCGGCCAGCCATTTCGTGGCCGTTGCGTCGAGATCAATCGTGATCTTCCGGTCTTCAAGCAGTTTGCCGAGGCGCTTGATCTGGATGTCGACAATGGCGCCCATCTCGTTGCGATGCAGCCGGTGGAACAGGATGATCTCATCGACACGGTTGACGAATTCCGGCCGGAACGCGGCCTTCACCGCGCCCATTACCAGTTCGCGCACCGAATCGACCTCGTCATTCTCGCCCAGACTCACCAGATAATCGGAACCAAGGTTCGACGTCATGATGATCAGCGTGTTGCGGAAATCGACAGTCCGCCCCTGCCCGTCTGTCAGGCGCCCGTCATCAAGCACCTGCAACAGAACATTGAACACATCCGGGTGCGCCTTTTCGATCTCGTCGAACAGAATCACCTGATAGGGACGGCGCCGCACTGATTCCGTCAGCGCCCCGCCCTCCTCGTATCCGACATAGCCCGGAGGCGCGCCGATCAACCGTGCAACGGAGTGCTTCTCCATATATTCCGACATGTCGATCCGGCTCATTGCCGTATCATCGTCGAAAAGGAAGGAGGCCAGCGCCTTGGTCAGTTCGGTTTTGCCGACGCCTGTCGGCCCGAGGAACATGAATGACCCGATCGGCCGGTTCGGATCCTGCAACCCCGCGCGCGAACGCCTGACCGCCCGCGAAACAGCCTGAACCGCCTCGCCTTGGCCCACGACCCGCTTGCCGATCTCATCTTCCA
>JBAVTG010000236.1:0-4177 GCA_049696015.1 Rhizobiaceae bacterium
AGGCCGACGATTTCGCCGCCGCCCTTGCGGGTGCGGTCAACGATGGCGTCGAGCTTTTCCTTGGAGGTCCAGCCCATCTTGATCAGGTCCGGCAATGGAATACCCGCAACCGTCGAATAACGGATCATCGGAACCATATCATCGCCGTGGCCGCCGAGCGTCATCGCCGAAATGTCCTCGACGGACACTTTGAATTCTTCGGACAGGAAATATTTGAAGCGTGCCGAATCCAAGACGCCCGCCATGCCAACAACCATGTTCTTCGGCAGACCGGAGAATTTCTGCAGCGCCCAAACCATGGCGTCGAGCGGGTTGGTGATGCAGATGACAAAGGCTTTCGGGGCATATTTCTTGATGCCCGCGCCAACTTGCTCCATCACTTTCAAATTGATGCCCAGAAGATCATCGCGGCTCATGCCCGGCTTGCGCGGCACACCGGCGGTGACGATGCACACATCCGCACCCTCAATGCCCTTGTAGTCATTGACGCCCACAATGCGGCTATCAAAACCATCAATGGTGGATGACTGCGAAATATCCAGCGACTTGCCCTGCGGCATGCCCTCGGCAATGTCGAATAGGACAATGTCGCCAAGATCTTTCAGACCAGCCATGTGGGCAAGCGTGCCGCCAATCATGCCGGAGCCAATAAGTGCGATTTTGTTGCGAGCCATGGCCTTGAAATCTCCCTGGGACCAAAAAGACAAACCGCAAGCATGCCCTGCGGCAATTTCGCGCGTTTGGTAGATTTAAATCAGAAGAAACACAATCGATTATTTCGTCATCAATGATTTCAATCGGTTAGATTATTTTTGAATTACGTAAACGTCAAAATTTTACAGTGCGTTTGTTTGGTTTTGGTCACCGATAAGCGGCTTTTTGCCCGTGAGGCGCGCTTCCCAGGCAATCATCCATTCGGCGCTGGTCATTTGCACCAGACGGGACGAGGCACGGGAGAATTCGCCAATCTTCAAGCCGGCCGGCACGCGGTAAATCTCATCGGGCGTGTTGGCGGCGGAAACGAAAAGCCTGTTGCCATTGTCGTAAAGCACATCGATCAGGATGATGAAGCGCTTTGCCTCATTGCGCTTGGCATAATCAAGCGTCGGCACCTGATCGACAAAGATGGTCGGATAGCGGCTGGCAAGCTCCAAATAATCAGCTGCGCCAAGCGGCTTGGCGCAGAGTTCGTCAAACGTGAACCGCGCGACATCCGGGCTCGCGGCCGGAATATGCACATCATGCCCGCGGACGCTGATCGTCAACGGCGCGACAGACTCATGCGCTGTAGCAAGGGCGAACGCCTCGTCCATGGCTGCATCGGCTTTGCTGCCAAGCGGCGTCTGGTATGCGGCAAAATGGCTGAGGCGCTCTCGCCTGTAATCGGTGCGCGCATCGAGCGCCCAGACATCGCAATGCGCTTTGAGAAGATCGATGAACGGCAGGAACAGGGAGCGGTTGAGGCCGTTCAGATACAGATCGTCCGGCTCGACATTGGAGGTGGCCACAAGCACCGCGCCCTCCTCGAACAGCACCTTGAACAGACGCGACAGGATCATCGCGTCGGCGATATCCAGCACGTGGAATTCATCAAAACAGATCAGCTTGGCCTTGGCTGCAATGGCGCGTGCCACCGGCGGGATCGGGTCTTCCTCTTTGGTTTCGCCCCGTTTGAATTTTTGCCGGTGGTCATGAATGCGCTCGTGCACGTCCTGCATGAAGGCAAAGAAATGCGCGCGCCTCTTCTTGCCAACCGGCGCTAGCTCATGGAACCAGTCCATCAGCATGGTCTTGCCGCGTCCTACAGCGCCATGGATGTAGAGTCCGCGTACCGGCTTTGTGGCTTTGCGCTGGGCAAAAAGCCATCCAAGCGGCGATGTCTTCGCCCCGCGCACGGTGTCCGCCAAAACCAGCTCGTCAATCAGGCGGTCAAACCGCTCGGCAAGGTCTCGCTGGGCAGGGTCCAGATCAATGGCGCCGCTGGCAACGCGATGCTGATACAGCATGCGGACCGAAGGCGCGTTGGAAGAGCCGTGCGGCATGAACTGACCTGAAACGGAAACGGCGGGACTGGTCCCGCCGTGTATCGCATTCAATCGGGATTAGCGAGTTAGACTGACGGCAGTGCCGCCAGTCGTCTGACCATCAAATTTGCCGGGGGAAGATTGATAGAGCGTGGCCACCTTGCCGCCCGCTTCATCATAGAACACCAGTTGCTTGCCAGCCACATTCCAGGATTTCACATTGGCCATGTCGCCCGGGCATTTAAGCGGGCCGGCGCGAAAGCCCTGGCCATATTTGGTCTGCGGCGTGGCAACTTTGCACGACCCGCCGCCGGTCGATACGCTCCACACGCCTGCAACCGACCCGATTGTGACATCGGGCGCATTGGCGGAAGCGATTTGCGATGCGGGGGCAGGAGCCGGTGCGGCAGCCCCCGGCGTTGTCGGCGCGGTCGGGAACTGGGCCGGATCCGTTGGCGCTGTGGCCGTGACCGGCGCCGGCGCTGTTGGCACCGGCAGCTGGCTCTGCTGCACATTGCCCGCAGGGGCAGCGGCAACAGGCTCATAGCTGGTGTCAATGCCGCTGATGCGTGATGACTGGCATCCTGCAATCAAAAGGCTTGCCATTGCAATTGCGGCCAAGCCGCCGGATTTGATCTGCATATCTTGTCTCCCCGACAATGTGCGCCCAACCTTGCCGTAGACGACAGGTGTCTCAACGTCACGATAAAGGGGGGTAATGGCAAAAATGCAACCACTATCCCGTTTTTTGACGACAAACCTTGAAATTATGGCCGCTTGATGTTGCCGAAATGCGACGCGCGGGCGCCCCGCTCAGGCGCGGGGCAAGGCGGCTATGGCATTTGCCGCCGATTCGCCGGAGAGGCGCGCGCCTGCACAGGTCTGGATCAGCGGCCCGCCGAGCGCCTCGCCGGCAAACCAGATCCGTCCGTCTATGGCTTGCGCCAGCACATTGCGGGCGCTTGCCCGGCCCGGTCTGGCAGCGGCATAAGCGCCACGCACCGTCGGCTCCGCCCCCCAATTGGTCATCATCGAGCGGCCGACGAGTTTGCGCACGTCGCTGCCGAAGATTCCGCAAAGCCTGTCTATGGCAAAATCGCGCGCCGCAGCTTCCCCGGCAACGGACAATTCCCAGGCAAAATCGCCGCCGACAAACCCGACCATCAGGTCTTGATCAAACGGAAAACACAGGAAGTACAGATCATGGCGCGCCGGCTGTTCGATCAGAAAGTCTTCAAACGGCTTCAGCCCAAGGCGCGTTCCGCGTAGTTCAAGCGGGATTTTGGTGAGCATTCCCATCGGCAGATCAAAGAATGCTTGGCTGTATTCAGTCGGCAATTCGGGTTCAAACTCAATGTTGCCAAAGGCCAGCACGCCAGTAGAGACAGTGATGATGATACGCTTGCCCCGGATGGCGCCGCGATCAGTAACCGCTTCCACCCTGGGACCATGCCAGCGGATGGCGCGCACCGGTGTGCCAAGTACTACGGGCACATCCGCCCCCCACAGGGCAACCAGCGCGCCGAATCCTTGCTTGGTGAAATAGTTGGGGTTCAGATCAGCGGCGCGGTTGAAATCCGCAACCGATATTTCATCAATGTCCTGACCAAAATCCATCGGGCCGGAATATGTTGCAACAGCGCGCATGCCATGGCCTTTGCCGACGACCGCCGACAGCCGGTCATCTGCCCCTGCATAAGTCTCCAGCGCCGCCGCAAGCGACACATCCGCACGGTTCATTTCATCCATTTGCGCGGCGCTGGCTTTGCGCTTGCCAAAGTAGAGATGGTCGAGCGCCATGTCATGATACTGCATCGTCCAGCCCGCAGCCTGCGCTTCAGGATAAAACGGGTTGCGGTCCGCCGCATGCAGCCAGGCGCAGCCAATATCGAAGGGAATGCCAAAATGGCGGGAAGACGTATGCGCCCGTCCGCCAATGCGGTCCATCGCCTCCAGCACTTTGAACGAGAGTCCATGCTTGCGGCACATTTTGGCCGCGCCTAGCCCGGCTGCGCCCGCGCCAACAATGATGACATCCACGTCCGCCATGCGCATCCCCCAAAATCAGGATATGCGCCCCGGCGCGAGACTAGCGCCGGATCAGCTGCATGTCCATCAGCTGAGCCCGCGCTTGGCCAGCATGGCATCTGGCG
>JBAVTG010000237.1:0-3309 GCA_049696015.1 Rhizobiaceae bacterium
GACATGGATGCATTCAACGCCATGCAGAAGGCCATCACCGCCGCCAAAGCAGACGGCGGCACCGTGCATGGCGGCGAGCGCGCGCTTCACAACAAGTTCGGCAGGGCAGCCTATGTCCATCCGGCAATCGTCGAGATGCCGGCTCAGACGGACATCGTCCACAAAGAAACATTTGCGCCGATCCTCTATGTGATGGGCTACAAGACATTGCCACAAGCCATTGAAATGCAAAACGAAGTGCCGCAAGGCCTTTCATCCTGCATCTTCTCGACTGATGTGCGCGAGACCGAGGAATTTCTCTCCGCCAGCGGTTCGGATTGCGGCATTGCCAACGTCAACATCGGCCCGTCCGGTGCGGAAATCGGCGGGGCGTTTGGCGGCGAGAAGGAAACCGGCGGCGGGCGTGAGAGTGGCTCTGACGCGTGGCGCGCCTACATGCGCCGCCAGACAAACACCGTGAACTGGTCGCGCGCCCTGCCGCTTGCCCAGGGCATCAAGTTCGATATTTGAGGATCAAAATCATGAAATCCATTGCTGTCCTCGGGCTTGGCAAGGTCGGCCATCTGGCTGCGCAATTGTTGCATGACGCGGATTTTCGGGTCTTCGGCTATGATCTTCGCCGCCCCGCAGAAGACCCGGATTTCCCGGTCAACATTCTCGACACTTCTTCGGAAGCCGAACTTGGCAAAGCGTTTGAGTCGGTCGACGCAGTGCTGTCGTGCCTCCCCTATCATCTCAACAAGGGCGTGGCCAACGCGGCGCACAAGGCCGGCATCCACTATTTCGACCTGACTGAAGATGTGCCCACCACCAACCACATTCGCGAACTGGCCAAGACATCCAAGGGACTGATGGCGCCGCAGTGTGGCCTCGCCCCCGGTTTCGTCGGCATTGTCGGCGCGGCGAAAGTCGCGCAGTTCGACAAGTGCCGTTCCTTGCGCATGCGCGTCGGCGCCCTGCCGCAAAATCCGACCGGGCTGATGGGCTATGCCTTCAACTGGTCGCCGGAAGGCGTTGTCAACGAGTACCTCAATGACTGCGAAGTCATTGAAGGCGGCGTGCGCAAGATGGTCTCGGCGATGGAGTGGAATGAGACGATTTACATCGATGGCGTCAAGCTCGAAGCCTTCACCACCTCCGGCGGGCTTGGCACCATGTGCGAAACCTATCTGGGCAAGATCGACAACATTGATTACAAAACCATGCGCTATCCCGGCCACATGGAATTGATGAACTTCTTCTTCCACGAGCTTCTGATGCGCGACCAGCGCGAGACGGCCGGCAAGATATTGACCACCGCCAAGCCGCCAGTGGAAGATGACGTCGTCTACATCCATGTCGCCGCCGAAGGCACAGTCAACGGCCAGATGCTGCGCAAGGAATTCGTGCGCGCCTACAAGCCGATCACCGTCGCCGGCAAGAGCCGCACCGCCATTGCCTGGACAACGTCTGCCTCGGTTGTGTCCGTCATCGAAATGGTGCGCGACGATATCCTGCCGCAAAAAGGCTTCCTGCGCCAAGAGGACATCCCCCTCGATGCATTCCTCAACACCCGCACCGGGCGCCTCTACGCCTGATTTGGTTGTGTTGCAATTATTGCTATAATGAGCAATAATTCCCTTGGTGAAGTTGATAATATTCGTGCCATCTGCTGCCAAGGCGTTAGACCGCATAGCTGAACCAATGCGGTCAGGGCTTGCAGAGGCGTTGTCGAATTATGCCTTGGGAAAGCCAAGCGATACGAAGGCAATGAGCGGGACGCCAACCGTCAGAATGCGTGTTGGCGAATACCGCATCATATTCGATGACAAAGACGGACGTATCCTTGTGTTGGCAATTGGCCATCGCCGTGACATCTACCGATAGGACAAGAAGATGGGCATTCAGAGATTGATCACTGAAACCGGCGATGAACTTATCGTCATGAGCAAGCGCGATTATGATGCGCTGCTCGCTCGAGCCGGTGACGAGGATGCGGAGGATCGCATGACTTTGATCCTCGCAGCAGAAGAGAGGGCCGGTGAGCCATTGCCCGAGCCGGTTTCTCAATTGCTGTTAAATGGTGACTCGCTGCTCAGATCGTTGCGTACTTGGCGTGGCGTCTCTCAAGCTGATTTGGCAAAGCGTGCGGCTATCAATCAAGGCTACCTCAGCGAGATGGAAAACCTGGCGAAGACCGGATCAGTTGAAGTCCTCACAAAACTTGCTGACGAACTTGACGTCCCGCACGGCTGGCTTTTCTGAGCTTGAACTTGGCCTTTGGCAAATAATTGTGGCTTTGAACCCTGCGCGTGCCGCAACGTCGTATACCTGCCGCAAAAAGCATGATTGACTTCACCCCGCGCCCGGATCAAAAATAGTTAAGTAGGGCGCGGAACACTGGTTCGTCCGGACGAAAGCTGTCTGGATGCGGGAGGTTGCCATGCCGTTTTTCACCCGGATTCTATCCGCACTTTTCATCGTCGTCAGCTTTAGCGGGCTGGCGCTGGCGCAAAACCAGACGCGGCGGATCGAGCTGACCGAAAACGGCGATTATTTCGGCTTTGACCTGCGCACCGAGCAGAACGTCTCGCTCGACCAGTGCCAACAGATTTGCCTTGATGACCGGCGCTGCAAAGCTTTCACCTACAACAAGAAAGCCAGCTGGTGCTTCCTGAAAACCGACAGCGGCAAACTGGAGACATTTGCCGGGTCTATCGCCGGAAAGGTGGTGCTTGCATCGTCCGAGCCGGACATCGGCGCGCCACAAGCGCTTGATTTCACCGGCGCCTGGGACGGGGATGCCCAGACCTACCGCAACAATCTGGTTGCTGCCGCGCCCAAGGTTCCGCAACAGAGCCTTGATGCCACAATTTTGGCCGCAGACACGGCCATCCAGACCGGCGACCCGCGCTCCGCCTATATCGCCTACGGCCTGGCAGTTTCTTTGTCGCCGGAGGATTCGGTTCTCTGGGCCAAGCTGTCGCGCGCCGCGGCTGCAACGACGCCAAATGACAATGAATCCTATGTCCTGCAGCAAGCGGCAACGTCTGCGGCTCTCAACGCATACCTCACCTCACGCACAACCACTTCGCGCGCCGATGCCCTTGTGGCGCTGGCTGTGGCGCTCGACAAGCGCGGCGAAGCCCGTCCGGCCTTGACAGCCTACAAGACCAGCTTGGAACTTCTGGCCGACAAATCCGTTGAGGCCGCCTACAAGGATCTGCGGTCGCGCAAAGGTTTCCGTGTCACCGAAAATTCCGTGGACACAGCTTCCGAAACCCCACGCGTTTGCGTGCAGTTTTCGGAATCGCTGGCAGAGGCTGACTA
>JBAVTG010000238.1:0-20514 GCA_049696015.1 Rhizobiaceae bacterium
TGGATTGCGGCTTTTATCAAACCTTCATGGGCTATGCGCTGGAAGGCAACCGCGAGGCTCACAGATTCACATTGGGCAATGCATACAAAGACATGCGCTATGTGGAATCGATGGCAAATTCCGCAACGGTGGCAACCCCGATGGCCAGTGCCGTGAAAAACTCATTTGCATTGGCGATGGCGACAGGCGGCAACGGCGCGGAAGATTACGTGCCGCACTTGTCGGACTTCATCGCCAAGGCAAACGGCCTTTGATGAGCGTCCGCATTGTCGCCGGCGGATTTCAAAGCGCAAGCACGCAGGAAGGCGCTAAGACTCCCAATCGCTTCAAGCGTTCGACCAGATTCAGTGGAAAGGATTTGCTGGCAGGCTAATCTCGGGCCGTTGCGTATGCCCTCTGGGAACCGTCAGGCAACGGGGAAATTTGACTACATGGCGCTTGCGGGAAATCGCGGGCGGCGTGCAAACCGGTGGAATGGAGGGGTTTACAAGCCACTTTACTTAAACGCCCATATTGCTGCTTTAGAGATCAAAAAGCGGCAGCCCCGAGTCTGCTGTGGGGGCGCAAATCGTTTTGCTGCAATGCGATGTGGATCGCCCTGACCGAAGGGCGGCTGTCGATCCATGCCAAACAGTGGTGGCGATCGGCTCTTCCAGACTCTTTTCTGTTAGCCGCCATTCGGGTGTATGTCATCAAACGAGCCGACAGTGCCCGCCTTGTGATTGTCAGTGTGACCGATAGCGATACCGTTAGTTCACCAAAGATGTGAACGCTGCCCATTGAATGGTCGTGGCGTTTAAAAAAACTGCTTGCACATCTCCAATTTCTCTTGTTAATCGTTTTACCGTTAAACGTTTAACAGCATTGGGAGGTGCTGGAGGATGAGCAGCCGGAAACCGTCAATCAAGGAAGTCGCCGCACTTGCGGGCGTTTCGACAGCGACTGTTTCCAACGTGTTCAGCGGCCGTAAGCCGGTGAATCAGGAACTGCGCAAAAGCGTTCATGCTGCCGCAGAGGCGCTTGGCTATCAGGTTGACCGCGCCGCGTCGCAGCTTCGCTCCGGGCGCACCCGTGTCATTGCAGTTCTCGTCCCCGACCTTACCGACAATTTTTTCGCCACCATTGTTTCCAGTCTGGAGAACCTGGCTTTTGACGAGGGCTACGATGTCATTGTCGCCAGTTCGCGCAATGAAGTGTCCGTGGAATCCTCGCGGCTGAACGCCTTGATGTCATGGAAGCCGGCCGGTTTGATTGTCGTTCCCTGCTCCGCTGTCATTCCTCCGGAATTGATCTCCATCCGGGATAAAGTGCCGATGGTTCTGGTTGACCGCGTAGCTGTCAAGAGTGCCATTGCAGACACCGTTACCATCCACAACCGCGATGCTGGCGAGGTGGCCGCCCGCCATCTTCTGGAAATGGGCCACACCGATATTGTGCTCGCTCCATCCCACCTGAGCTTTCCGCCCATCGGCGAGCGTGCAGAAGGTGCCTCGGCCATCATTGAAGACTACACATCAAAGAAGCCAAAGATCATCGAACTCGGTTCAGACGTCGAGGGCGGCAAACGGATTTTTGCCGGTTACCTTGAGCGCAATCCGATTCCGGGTGCAGTGATAGCATTTACCAATGTGGCAACGCTCAGCGTGTTGTCCGCCTGCGCCGAGCATCATCTCGACATTCCCGGACGCACATCACTTGTGGCGTTTGATGATTATGCCTGGATGGCCGCGCGCAAGACCGGACTGACCGCCATCCGCCAGCCCGTCGACGAAATGGCTGCTGCTGCATGGAAACGGCTACGCTACCGGATGGATAGCGGCGAACCCACTCCGGTGCTCCCGACTTTTTTCAATGCAAGCCTGGTCGTTCGCGATTCCGTGCGCCAATTGCCGATGCCCAAAGCAAAAGTGGCCAAGGTGCGGGATCTGGCGCGGAGCAAAACAGACAAACCGCAACATGCGGAGAATGAAAAGATTCACTGAACCGCCCGCGTGAGCGCCGGTAAGGGAAACCCTGGGAGGGATTTGGGCAGCCGCCCAAGCATTCAGGGAAAGCGATGTTAAACGACGGTCCAACCGGCCGCAGAGAAGGAGAAAAGGAGGAGAAACAAGAGTGTTGCGAGGCAAGAGGCGGGACACGCTCAGCGTGACTCGAAGGAGAAATATTTTGCCCGAGACATGCCAATCCAGTCAGGAGCCCGAATGGCAAAGCCGGTCTTTGCGACCGAATGCTCGTTATGCGGGCTGTTCCAGCAGCACCGCATACAGAGACATCGCAATCGAAGACAGACGACACCTTCGGTTTTCTTACCAACACAAATGAACAAAGCCAACAGTTACGGCGTTTGAATTCAGGGACGCGTAACCCGTCCAACATCAATGGGAGAAGACCATATGACACATATTTCTCGCAACCTCACACTGGGCGCCGCACTTGCGTTGTCCCTGCTTTCGGGCTCGACCCTCTCGGCTCGCGCAGCCGGCGAAACAGTTGCATTTCTGATGCCCGACCAGGGTTCGACCCGATATGAAGAGCATGACGCGCCCGGCTTTATCGCAGAAATGGCCAAGCTCTGTGCAGATTGCAAGGTGATTTACCAGAACGCCGACGCTGACGTTGCAAAGCAGCAGCAGCAATTCAATGCCGCAATCGCCCAGGGGGCCAAGGTGATCGTGCTCGACCCCGTGGACTCCACGGCAGCGGCGTCGCTTGTCGGCATGGCACAGAGCCAGGGCGTCAAGGTTATTGCCTATGACCGCCCGATCCCGACCGGAAAGGCAGACTTTTATGTCTCGTTCGACAATCAGGGCATTGGCAAGGCCATTGCCGATTCACTGGTTGCGCACCTGAAGGCTTCCAATGTTGCAGCCGGCGGCGATACCGGCGTGCTGCAGATCAACGGCTCGCCGACCGATGCGGCTGCGGGGCTCATCAAGAAGGGCATTCACGAAGGTCTCGACAATTCGGGCTATCCGATCCTGGCTGAATTCGACACTCCCGATTGGGCTCCGCCGAAGGCACAGGAATGGGCTTCCGGTCAGGTCACCCGTTTTGCCGGCAAGATCATCGGCGTGGTTGCCGCCAATGACGGCACCGGCGGCGGCGCGATTGCTGCGTTCAAGGCTGCCGGTGTGAACCCGGTTCCACCGGTAACTGGCAATGATGCGACAACGGCAGCGCTGCAGCTCATAATCTCGGGCGATCAGTACAACACGATTTCCAAGCCGAGCGAAATCGTTGCTGCCGCTGCTGCCAATGTTGCTGTTGCTCTCCTCAAGGGCGAAACACCGAAAGCCGAAACGACTCTCTACGACACACCGTCGCAGCTGTTCGTTCCGGCCGTGGTCACTGCCGAAAACATCAAGGCGGAGATCTTCGACAAAGGCATCGCCAAGGCCGCTGACGTCTGCACCGGCGACTATGCTGCCGCCTGCGAAAAGCTTGGCATCAAGTAACACCTGATCAAATTCCCGGCTGCCATTGCGGCGGCCGGGAATTACTCAAGGCAAAGAAATTGAACCCTTTCAGAAGGCAAAACCGGCATGACTGATGCTCTGTCAGCCAAACATCCGGCACAGGAAATCGTGCTCAAACTGCGCGGCATTTCCAAGAATTTCGGCGCGGTTTCCGCGCTCACGGATATTGATCTGGAAGTCCATGCAGGCGAAGTGGTGGCGCTCGTCGGCGACAATGGCGCAGGCAAATCGACGCTCGTCAAAATACTTGCAGGCGTCCACGCTCCTTCTTCCGGAACCATGGAATTCGGCGGCAAGGCGGTCAGTATTTCGGACCCCAGCGCCGCGCTCGATCTCGGCATTGCCACTGTCTTTCAGGATCTTGCGCTCTGTGAAAATCTCGACGTTGTCGCCAACATATTTCTCGGACGCGAACTCAGCCCGATGCGGCTTGATGAAGTGACGATGGAGACCAAGGCGTGGACGCTTCTTAACGAACTGTCCGCACGCATTCCCAGTGTGCGCGAGCCCGTGGCATCCTTGTCCGGCGGGCAGCGCCAGACCGTTGCAATTGCCCGCTCCTTGTTGCTCGAGCCCAAACTGATCCTGCTTGATGAGCCGACGGCTGCGCTGGGTGTCGCCCAGACTGCCGAGGTTCTCGACCTGATCGAACGTGTGCGCGACAAGGGCCTCGGCGTATTGATGATCAGCCACAATATGGAAGACGTGCGCGCTGTCGCGGACCGCATCGTCGTGCTGCGCCTCGGGCGCAACAATGGCGTTTTCTATCCGGATGCCTCCAATCACGAACTCGTCGGCGCAATCACCGGCGCTGCCAACAATTCGGTCTCCCGGCGTGCCGGCAGGCTCGCCCAAGAGAACCAGCCGCAAGGGGAACAGTCTTGAGCAATAATCCAGTTCCCGGCAAACCGTTGCTGGACCGCAGTGATGTGCGCGTTTCTCACGCAAGCGGGCTTGGCAGCAGCATTCGCGCGTTTTACGACCGTGTCCGTTCCGGCGATCTTGGTTCCCTGCCGGTCGTCGTAGGGCTAATCCTTATTTGGGGCGTGTTTTCGACGCTCAACCCCATCTTTCTCTCCCCGACAAATCTGGTCAACCTGCTGTTTGACTGTTCAACCGTCGGCATCATTGCACTCGGCATCGTGTGCGTGCTGATGGTGGGTGAAATTGACCTGTCCGTTGGCTCGACCAGCGGCTTTGCCTCGGCGTTGCTGGGTGTGTTGTGGGTCAACAATGGTTGGCCAGTTGCAGCCGCGATCCTTGCAGCATTGCTGTGCGGTGCTCTGATCGGCACAATCTACGCGACGCTGTACAACAAACTTGGCATGCCAAGTTTCGTTTCCACATTGTCAGGCCTGCTCGCGCTGCTCGGATTGCAACTTTACACGCTGGGCAGAACCGGTTCCATCAACCTGCCTTACGGTTCACCGTTGGTAAACTTCGGCCAGACATTGGTGATGGCAGATTGGGTATCGCATGGCTTGGCGCTGGTTCCCGGCATTGTCATGATTGTTGTCGGTTTCCGCGCCGCCGAACGCCGCCGCGATGCCAATCTGTCGACCCAATCCAGCACCAACCTTTTGATCAAAGCCGCGTTGATTACCATCACGCTGGAATTGATTGTTTTCTACCTCAACATCGACCGCGGCATTCCATGGATGTTCGGCCTGTTTGTCGGTCTGGTCGTTGCCATGAACTACGCGCTGACCCGCACCAAATGGGGCCGGTCAATGACCGCTGTCGGCGGCAACCGCGAGGCCGCGCGCCGGTCTGGCATCAATGTGCGCAAAGTCTATCTCAGTGCGTTTGTCATGTGCTCGTCGCTGGCTGCGCTTGGCGGCGTTCTGGCAGCGGCCCGCCTTGCCTCATCCAGCCAACAAGCCGGCACGGGCGATGTGAACCTCAATGCGATAGCAGCAGCGGTCATCGGCGGCACCAGCCTGTTCGGCGGCCGCGGCAGCGCTTACTCGGCCTTGCTTGGCATCATCGTCATCCAATCCATTTCCAATGGCCTGACGCTGCTCGATCTGTCGTCGTCGCTTCGATACATGATCACCGGCGGTGTGCTTGCAATTGCCGTCATCATCGACTCTCTCGCCCGGCGCTCCCGCGCCTCGCATGGCCGCGCTTAACCGGAAGACAGGAAAATTATCATGGACCAGAAACTCTCCGGGAAAGTCGCAGCCATTACCGGCGCAGCATCGGGCATCGGGCTTGAATGCGCAAAATCCATGCTCAAGTCAGGCGCGCGCGTCTTTTTGGTTGACCGGGCGAAAGACCGGCTGAATGCGCTCTGCGCTGAGCTTGGCCCAAATGCCATTCCATTGGTGATTGATTTGTCCAGCGCCGAGAGCACATCGACGATGATGCCGCAGATACTCGAAAAGGCCGGTCAGCTTGACATTTTTCATGCCAATGCCGGCGCCTACATCGGCGGGGACGTGGTGAATGGTGATCCGGATGCCTGGGACCGGATGCTGAACCTCAACATCAATTCGGTGTTCCGCACGGTGCAGGCCGTTCTACCGCACATGGTTGAGCGCAAGACCGGCGACATCATCGTGACGAGTTCGATCGCCGGCGTGGTGCCGGTTGTTTGGGAGCCGATATACACTGCCTCCAAACATGCTGTGCAAGCCTTTGTGCACACTGTGCGGCGTCAGGTTGCCAAACATGGCATTCGCGTCGGCGCTGTCCTTCCGGGACCTGTCGTGACGGCCTTGCTGGCCGATTGGCCGAAGGCGAAGATGGAGGAAGCCTTGGCCAATGGCAGTTTGATGGAGCCAATCGAGGTCGCAGATTCCGTCATGTTCATGCTGACGCGGCCGCGTAATGTTGTTGTCCGCGATTTGGTCATACTGCCGCTCAGCGTTGATCTTTGAACTCAACAACGAATTCAATAGCGGACATGAACAATGACAAATCCGGTGCTCTTCCTGGGAATTGATGTTGGCACCGGCAGCGCGCGCGCTGGCCTGTTTGATGCTTCCGGCAACCTGATCGCCACTGCCAAAGCGCCAATCCAGCTTTTTCGCGAGGGCAATGATATTGCCGAACAGTCGTCAGACGATATCTGGCAAGCAGTATGCGCCTGCGTAAAGGGAGCTATGGCCAAGGCTTCGGCCGATCCGGCCTGCGTTGCCGGTATCGGCTTTGACGCCACCTGCTCGCTGGTGGTGCTCGACGCCGAAGGCAAGCCGTTGCCGGTAGGGGATTCCAACGAGGCTAACCGCAACATAATTGTCTGGATGGACCACCGCGCCAATGACCAGGCCAAGCGCATCAATGCAATGGGCCATGATGTTCTGCGCTATGTCGGCAACCGGATTTCGCCGGAAATGGAAACGCCGAAACTTCTGTGGCTGAAGGAAAAACGGCCCCAAATTTTCGCCGAGGCTGCGCACTTTTTTGATTTGACCGATTATCTCACATGGCGAGCCACCGGCAGTGCGTATCGCTCTATCTGCACCACAACTTGCAAGTGGACATTCCTTGGACATGAGCGACGCTGGGATGCCAGCTACTTCAGTCAGATCGGTTTGGCAGAACTTGCCGACGAAGGTTTTCAGCGCATTGGCACAGTCATTGTTGATGCGGGAACCGCGCTTGGGTCAGGACTTACCCAGCATGCCGCAAAAGATCTTGGATTGAAAACCGGCACGCCGGTTGCGGCCGGTTTGATTGACGCGCATGCGGGCGGTGTCGGCACGGTGGGTGCAGCGGGGAACGGCGCCGCGTCATTGATAACATCACGGTTGGCGTATGTATTTGGAACGTCTGCCTGCACCATGACGTCTACCAAAGAGCCGGCATTCGTGAAGGGCGTTTGGGGACCCTATTATTCCGCCATGGTGCCCGGCCTGTGGTTGAACGAGGCCGGGCAATCCGCTGCCGGCGCGGCCATTGATCATCTCATCTCCTTCCACCCCGCTGCCGCCCAGGCAACCAAGGAGGCTGACGCTGCAGGCATGGGCCTTGCCGCTTACCTGTCATCAAAAATTGCCAACCCTGCTCGGTCATCCGATGTGGCGCTCTTGGCAAATGGCCTGCATGTCGTGCCGGAATTCCTTGGCAATCGCGCCCCTTTCGCCGACCCGGATGCACGGGCGATCATTGCTGGGCTCGACATGGATACTTCGGTCGAGTCGCTGGTTCGCCTTTACGTGGCAGGAATCTGCGGTCTCGGCTACGGACTGCGGCAAATCATTGATGCACAAAAGGAACATGGCGTGGAGGTGGCTACGATCGTTGTCAGCGGAGGTGCAGGACAAAGTGAATTGGTCCGCCAACTGCTTGCAGATGCCACCGGTATGGAAGTGGCCGCACCGTTAACGGAGGAACCGGTGTTGCTGGGTTCAGCAATGCTTGGCGCGACGGCCGCAGGTCACTTCAGCGATCTTGCCGCAGCCATGACGGCCATGTCGGCGATGGGAAACACGTATACGCCTGCTGATGGAGATGTAAGACTGTGTCATGCGAAGCGCTACGAGGCCTTCAAACTCTTGCAATCCGTCGCACGAACGCTGAATTCGTAATCTGCGGCTCATTTGGACATCAAATTCCGGCCAAGAGCGGACGTCGAACCATGGGAACCGACATGTCCGCTCTCTCCATAAATCAACCGCTTCAATTGACCGCCCAGATGGCCGCTTTTGAGATCAGGAGGCGGTCGTTCTACGTCCGATTTGGGGGCGCAAAGCCGACATTGACCGGACCTGCGGCAAGGGTTCCGCTTTGGGTCAATAGCGCTTGTTAAAGCATGTCCGGTGCATTTCTGATCAGGTACTAAAGGCGGAAATTCAAACGGGCCCACGACCGAATGCCGAGGGGGCTTGACAGGCAATTTGCTTTTCTTCACATTGTTCACGTTTTGTTCAAATACTGGATCGAGATGTGATTGACTGGCCACTGGTGATCAACCGCAACCGGGATTTGCTTTTGCAGATTGTTGCGGCATTGTTCGCGATGGCGCGGATGTCGCAGGGCAACGCTCCAGCCACCGTACCGCGCCACGTCTATCGTGCCGTGCTCCGCGTGTTGCGCTCGGCCGAATCTGCTGTCCGGCGGCTCATCATCATTTCGGCGCGCGGGCTGGTGTTGAATGCGCCTGCCCCTCGTCCCATTCCAGCAGGTTTGCACCTGCTGCCGCATGGCAGCGCTTCGCGCGCACCCGCCTTTGTGCTGATTGATCCGCTGAAGCGTTTTACGCAACCGCGCGTGACCGAAGATGCCGTTGAGCTGCCGCGCATCAGTCTTCCGGGCGTATTCGATCCGCTCTTCCTGCCACCCAAACCAGCGCCGTCAATTGACGACCAGATCGGCGCTATCAACCTTTGCCACCGCTTGAATGCGCTCAGGCGTGCGCTGGATACTCTGCCGGCGCAAGCGCGGCGGCTGGCGCGCTGGCGGGCACGGTTAGCGCCTAAACCTGGCGACAATGTCCCGTTCCGGATCGGGCGGCGCTCCCCTTTCCGCCCCGGCCTGCCGCCGGGATACCGCAAGCGCCAGTCGCACCAGATCGACACAATCCTCGCAGATTGCCATTATTTCGCGTTGGAATCCTGCAAACCGGCCGATACGTCTTAGATAAGTGTTCAGATTTCACGATTTTGGGAAACCGGACGGCATAGCCTGCCCGGCGGCGTGTCTATGGCTCTTGTGACAGAAAATTAGAGCGAAGCGAACTCTTGCATGAACCATTGCCCGTCAGCGCCAAGGCAGGCATTTCCCTTGTAGAGCGCAATGCCCTCAAAGCTCTCGCGGCTTGTCTCGAACCGGCGGCAAACCTGTCCGTCGCTTTCGGTCTCGGAAATTTCCGAGATCGTCCCGCGGCTTCCGGTATCCCGGTTTGCCCAAGCCAGCGTCCGGCTGGCAGACTGATCAAGCACGGCAGCAGAGATCGCATTGCGGATTGTGTTGGCATCCGAGGTTTGCGTGGAATCAGTCAGTGATTGCGCCGGGACGGCATTGGTGACCAGCGATGCATCTGACTCGGCCTTCGGCAATCCACCACCGGCGCCACAGGCGGAAATTGCCAACAGCGCAGCAAAAACAGGGACCATGCGCTGGAAATACGCGGGCAATCGTCTATGTCTCCCCATACAGCCGCGACAAAAGACGGCTGCGAAGGATAATTATGAGCGAAACTCAGTTAAAGAACGGTGACTTTACAGAGGCGAGCGAGCCATTTGCTTTGTTTTCGCAATGGCTGGCGGAGGCTGAAAAGTCGGAAATCAATGATCCGAATGGGCTTGCGCTTTCCACAGTCGATGAATCCGGCTTGCCGAATATTCGCATGGTGCTGCTCAAAGGCCACGATGAGCGCGGGTTTGTCTTCTACACAAATTTTGAAAGCGCCAAAGGTAGAGAAATCCTCGCCTCGCGCAAAGCCGCGATGCTTTTTCACTGGAAATCGCTGCGCCGCCAGATCCGCATTCGAGGGGAAGTGGAAATTGTGAGCGACGCGGAAGCCGACGGCTATTTTGCGTCCCGCCCGCGCCTCAGCCGCATCGGCGCCTGGGCGTCCAAACAGTCCCGCCCGCTCGAAAGCCGCTTTGCACTGGAAAAGGCCGTCGCCGAAGTCACCGCCCGCTATCCGGTCGGAGACATTCCCCGCCCGGAAAACTGGTCAGGATTTCGGATCAAGCCAGTGGAGATCGAGTTCTGGAAAGACGGCGCTTTTCGCTTGCATGACCGGATCAAATTTGAACGCAACAACGAAGGCTGGACCAGGACCCGGCTTTACCCCTGATCACTTCTTGCGCGCCATGAATGCCAGAAATGCATCGCGTGCCTCGGATGATTGCAGCCGCTCGCCAAACAGTTTCGCTTCGGCATAAATCCGCTCAAGCACGGCCTCGGGCTGGTGTTTCATCAGCGACTTCGAAATCCGCACCGCTTCCGGCGCGCGGGCGGCAAGCCGATGGGCCAGTTCAAGTGTTTTGGGTTCCAGCTCATCTTCTTCAACAATATCCCAGATCAGACCGGCATCCTTGGCTTGGCTGGCAGAGAATCCTTCGCCAAGGACCAGCATCGCAAACGCCCTTTGATGGCCGGCAATTGCCGGAACCAGCAAACTCGACGCAGCTTCCGGAACCAAAGCCAAATCCACAAACGGGGTGCGGAAATGCGACCGCGCGGTTGCCACCGTCAGATCACAGTGCAGATTGACCGTCATGCCGATGCCGATGGCGAGGCCATCAACACCCGAGACAATCGGTTTCTTGAGCCCGGCAATCGCTTCCAGAAACCCGATGACTTCCGGCAGTCCGGTCGCGCCGCTCATGGCGAAGCTGAGAAAATCCTGCATGTCATTGCCGGAGGAGAAGGAACCTGGAACACCAAACAAAACATGGCAGCGAACCGTATCGTCGGCTTCGCCTCTACCCAGCGCTTCAGTCATCGCGCCATACATAGCCCGCGTGATCGCATTCTTCTTGTCCGGACGATTCATCCGGATGATCGAAACCGCGCCTTCGCGGGCTGTCAGCACATGGTCAGTGGTCATGATGATCCGTCAGTGGGAATTGAACAGGATTTGTGATGCATCCAAAAGGCTGTCAGCCCCCGTGATGATCCGGTCATTGAGTGCGGCCGTTTCCGCCAGCTGGTTCTCGGCAAAGAAGCGGCAGATCGCCGTCCGCGCCGCGTCGCCGCCAAGCGCCCCTTTGGCCAGCCACGCGCCGCCTGCCGCCAATGACATCAGCCGCAGATAGGGCGTTGCCCCCGCCAGCGCGTGATTGGCCTCGCCCTTGGCGAGCTTCAGCTGCAGGAAATCTGTCGCCGCCAGCGCATCGTCCAGCGCGCGCTCTAGCCGGTCGGCGGTCGTCCCGAATTCAGGACGATTGGACTTGCGAACATCAGCCACGATTTCGCGCATCTCCTTGATGAACCCTTGTGTGTGACCACCGGCGCCCAGCGGCAGCTTGCGCATCACAAGATCAATAGCCTGAATGCCATTCGTGCCTTCATAGATCGGCGCAATGCGCGCATCGCGCATGAAACGGGCCGCGCCAGTCTCTTCGACAAACCCCATGCCGCCATGCACCTGTACACCAAGCGAGGCGACCTCCATGCCGACATCGGTAGCAAAAGCTTTGGCAAGCGGGGTCAGGAAAGCTGCGCGGTCGGCCCAGAAGCTCGCATCAACGCCGTCGGCCGCATGGCTGCGGTCGATCGCAACCGCGCAGGCGTAACAAATGGCGCGGGCAGCCTGCGTCTGCGATTTCATGGTCATAAGCATACGCTGCACGTCAGGGTGCTCGATGATCGGGCTCATCACCCCGCCCTTTGCCCCGACCGCCCGGCCCTGCCGACGATCCCTGGCAAAAGTGATCGCCTTTTGCGTCGCGCTTTCGGCAATCGAGACACCCTGCATGCCGACCGCAAGGCGGGCATTGTTCATCATGGTGAACATGCAGGCCAAGCCGCGGTTTTCTTCACCGACCAGCCAGCCGACCGCGCCGGCTGTTTCCGTTTCACCTTTATTGTCGCCATAAATCATCACACATGTCGGCGAGCAGTGAATGCCCAATTTGTGCTCAATTGATGCGCAGAAGACATCATTGCGTGCGCCCGGATTGCCACTCGCATCGGGAATGAACTTTGGCACCACAAACAACGAAATGCCTTTGGTTCCCTCCGGCGCATCAGACAGGCGCGCAAGCACCAGATGAACAATATTCTCTGACAGGTCATGCTCGCCAAATGTGATGAAAATCTTCTGGCCGAAGATCCGGTAATTTCCATCCGGCGACCGCTCGGCGCGAGTGCGGATCGTGCCAAGATCGGAGCCCGCCTGCGGCTCGGTCAAGTTCATCGTGCCAGTCCAGATTCCGGCAATCATTTTTGGCAGGTAAAGCGCCTTGATCTCGTCCGACGCATGCGCATCGATCGCCTCTGCAGCACCGGAAGTCAATGTCGGGCACAGGCCGAATGCCAGCGAACAGGAATTCCAGATTTCCAGCGCAGCCATGGAGACGGTTAGCGGCAGGCCCTGCCCACCATAGGCTTCATTGGAAGAAATCGAATTCCAGCCACCATCGACAAAGCTCTGCCAGACCGCATGCCAACCGTCCGGCATGGTCACCGTGCCGTTGGAAAGCTTCGCGCCCACACTCTCCGCGGCAACAACCACCGGCTCGATTTCGTCAGAGGCAAGCCGCCCGGCCTCCTCCAGAACGGCCAACAATAAGTCTTCCGAAAAATCGCCGAAGCGGCCCGATTGCAGATCAGACCCCATCCCGGCAACTTCCAGAATTGTGTGGGTGATGTCGGCAACAGGCGCTTTATACATGGGCAAATCCTCCTGCCTGACCAACTAGGGTTTTTTGACGTATACGTCAATAATACGGCAGCTAAGGCTCATCTTCACCGCTAGTTAACCATGAACATAGATCATGGGCAAAACCGGGGCGCGTATGAATGGCGTATTCGAGTCTATTTTCCCGGCTGTCAGCAGCCGCATCGATCATTCTGCTTCTGGCATCAGCAGCCATTGGCGGCTCGGAATTCCACAAGCCTTGGGCATCGGACTCGCGTGCACTTGTGTTGGATGCTTATGAGTTCAACGAGATCGATCTGACAAAAATTTCCGCCAACAAACTGGTCGCCGGGTTTATCAACAAAGGCTCTGACGGTATGCCGCCGGAATACGGCTGCAGATCGGGCGGGCAACCCGAGCGCGAATTGTGCAAGAAAGAGTGGCGGCTATATGCCGTGTCCAAGGAGCTGTTCCACACACGACGCGCCCTTGCCAAGGCGCTCGGATTGAAATGGGGTGCCTATCACCTCGGCCGACAGGGCAATCCCATCGACCAAGCCAACCATTTTATCGACTTTGCCGAGCCGGAACCCGATGATTTGATTGCCATCGACATCGAGGATCTGAAGTCCGGTAAGTACATCTCGCTCGAGGACGCAGAAGAGTTTGCCCGCCATATATACCGGCGTCTTGGGCGATACCCGGTGTTGTACATCAACGACGACACGGCGAAGCATCTGGGCTGGCAGAAAGATAAGTACCCGCTCTTGTCGCGCCTGCCCCTTTGGTACGCCCGCTATAAGCCTGAAGTGTCCAAGAGTTTCCCGAAAGGTAATTGGGACACGTACGCTATGTGGCAGTTTGCAAGCCATCTCAATTGCAGTGCAAATGCATGCCCTTACCGCATCGAAGGCGCGGGCAGTGATATTGACATCAATGTCGCCAACATGAGCGTCAAAGAACTGAAAAAGGCTTGGCCGTTTGGTGAATTGGTGCCAGCCAAGGATCCGAAGACGGATCAGGATTTCTCAAACATGCTGGTGGCGCTGGCGCGTTCACAAGGCAGCAAAGTCTATGCAGCCGCTGCTTCGTTCCAAATGCCACAAATCCCGGAGCATGTGACTTTTGCCTTGAACAAGTCCTGCTTCACCGGCTTGGATGTAGACCCGATCATTACCGCGAGCATCGCGTTTGATCGGCCCCGCCGCAGTGGTCGCGCCGATTGATCAGTCCTCGCGGGCAATCTCGCGCCAACCTATATCCGTACGGCAAAACCCTTCCGGCCAGTCTATTTCATCAACCCCGTCATAAGCGCGTTGCTGCGCCAAGCGGACAGTCGCGCCGGTGGCTGTGACGTTGAGCACCCGCCCGCCAATGGCAACCAGCTCCGACCCTTGCAATTCCGTACCCGCATGGAAGACTCTTACATGCGGCTGCAGCTCGGCAGCGCCGATGCCGCGAATGACCGTGCCTTTGAGCGGTAACTCAGGATAGCCGTCCGCCGCCATGACAATGGTAACCGCCTTGTCGTTGGACCAGCGCGGCGCATAGCCGTCCAGATCGCCATCGGCCGCCGCCATCAGGATCGGCAGCAAGTCGTCGGCAAGCCGCATCATCAGCACTTGGCATTCCGGGTCGCCGAAGCGCGTGTTGTACTCGATCAGCTTGGGTCCGTCCGCTGTCAGTATCAGCCCGGCAAAAAGCACACCGGCAAACGGGCAGCCCATTTGTGCCATGCCGCGCATGGTCGGCTCAATGATCTGGCTCATGACTTGCGCAGTTAGTTCCGGTGTCATGATTGATGCCGGAGAGTATGCGCCCATGCCGCCGGTGTTAGGCCCGGTATCGCCATCGCCGACGCGCTTGTGATCTTGCGCTGTGCCAAACGGGATCGCTATTTTGCCATCGCATAGACAAAAGAAACTTGCCTCTTCGCCTTCGAGAAACGCTTCAACGACCACTTCTGCGCCTGCCGCGCCGAAAGCGCCTTCAAAACAAGCGTCCACTGCCTCCAGCGCTTCAGACAGTGTCATGGCAACGACAACGCCTTTGCCGGCGGCAATGCCGTCTGCCTTGATGACGATCGGCGCACCGACACTTCGCACGTAGGCTTTCGCCTTGGGCGCATTGTTGAACCGGCCATAAGCGGCGGTAGGAATGTTGAATTCAGCGCACAGATCCTTGGTGAAGCCTTTTGAACCTTCAAGGCGGGCTGCGGCCGCTGTCGGACCAAAGACTTTGATGCCTGCGGCTACCAGCACATCGGCAAGTCCGGCAACAAGTGGCGCTTCGGGACCGACAACAACGAGACCAATATTTGTCTCGTTGCAGAACTCGGCGACGGCCTGATGGTCATGAATGTCGATGCCGCAAAGCATGGCATGATCCGCAATGCCCGGATTGCCCGGAGCGGCATAGAGCGTTTCGAGCAACGGCGACTGGGCAAGCTTCCAGGCCAGAGCATGTTCGCGCCCGCCCGAACCGATCAGAAGAACATTCATCGCTTATGCCTCGCAAAACCATGAGTGTCCCCGTTAGGAAGGCTGTGCCTCAAGGTCAAGGCTTGACGGCTGCAACCGCTCATGTATCCCCGCCGTATGGATCAAATTCAATCACCGCAAACCCAAGGCCGCGTCGCCGATGCGCCGTCTGGACACTGGGTTTACCGGATGCTGCCGCGCGGATTATGGCCCTATGCGCAGATCGCCCGCTGGGACCGGCCGATTGGCTGGCAATTGCTGCTCTGGCCATGCCTATGGTCGGCTGCGCTCGTTGCCAGCGCCGGAGCCCGGCCTGGAGCAGAACTGTTCGCAGTTTTGCCGAACCTTTGGCACGTGGCTTTGTTCACCATCGGCGCAATTGCCATGCGCGGAGCGGGCTGTACCTGGAATGATCTCATTGACAAGGATATTGACGCGCAAGTCGAACGCACCCGCTCGCGGCCCCTGCCCTCGGGCCAAATTTCACGAAAGCAAGCCTTTACCTTTCTCGCCATTCAGGCCTTGTTTGGCTTGGCGGTACTGCTGCAATTCAATCGCTTCTCGATCCTGCTTGGCATTTGCTCGCTTGCAGTCGTCGCCATTTACCCCTTTATGAAACGTATCACTTCATGGCCTCAGGCTGTCCTCGGTCTTGCATTCTCGTGGGGCGCTTTGATGGGCTGGGCAGCGGATCGGGCTGAGCTGAACCTGCCAGCGATCCTGCTTTACATCGGCACCATCTTTTGGGTTATCGGATACGACACGATCTATGCCCATCAGGACAAGGAAGACGACGCGCTGGTGGGAGCGCGCTCGACGGCGCGGCTGTTCGGCAGCCGGTCGAAGCAGGCGATTGCAGTTTTCTACGGGTTGGCAATCGGTTTCTTTGCCGCTGCCTATGCCACCGCAGAAGTGCCAATGCCCGCCCTCGCCGGTTTGCTGGCCGCAGGCGTGCACCTGTCCCGTCAGATCAGATTGCTGGACATCGAAGACCCGGATCAATGCCTGCGGCTGTTCAAGTCAAACAATATGGTCGGGCTTTTGATATTTCTGGGACTCATCGGCGGCGCAGTATGGATTGCGTTGAGGACAGTAAACTAACAGAAATTCCCGCTCAATCCCGCGCTATGATCTCATCGCCCGCTATTACCATGCGGACGCCCAAATCGCCCGCTTTGCGGCGCATCAGGAAGCGTGGGCGCTTGATGGCATACCCAAGGCGGCGGCGATTGGTTTGCGATGGGTCTGTCTTGACGACACCAATCGTGTCCTCAAGGGCACGGGCGACGCCATCAGACTCGACCATCAGCATCGGCAAGCCCATGCGTTCCGACCAGGTGCGCCAGTCAGCGGCGACATCTTCAAGATTGTCGGCAACCAAAAGAGGCACTGATAAAAGCGGATCATGATGCAGCAATTCAAGCGTGACAGTGACCTCGCCGGCGCCGTCATCGATAGCGCGGGCGGCAACGCCTTTGAAGGCTTTGGCAGGCAGCGCGATGGTGAACGGCAGCCCGGATTTCGGCAGCCTGCGTTTGATGACGACAGCACGCGTATCTATCGTCATGAACACATCGCCATTGTCGTCACGGCTGGCGTAAGAGACAATTTGCGGCAGACGGAACGGATCCAGCCGCATGTGTGTGCCTGCCCAGACGGGCTTGTGCGCAGTGTTCATGGTTCGCCTTCCTGCAACTCTTGAGAGCCTGTCACTCTCACGGACCTTTTCGGTCTCGTTGCATTGGAAGGTACGCGAATGCCTTTCCCGCCCGCTTAAGGAGTTCGGTTAAATTTGTCCTGTTTTGTTGGATTGGTTAGCGCAATGACACCAGCAGGCACGCTTGGTCACACACCGGAAAGGCGGGTAAACAAATTGCACCCGCGTGTTTGATTTTACAGCACTTTTCCCGGGTTCATGATGCCAACCGGGTCAAACGCCGCCTTGATGCGGCGCATCAGGTCGAGTGCAACAGGGTCTTTGAAGCGTTGGAGTTCGCCGCGCTTGAGCTGGCCGATGCCATGCTCGGCTGAAATTGACCCGTCATAGTTACCGACAATATCATGCACCAGCGCGTTGACCTCATCCCAGCGGCGCAGAAAAACATCCTTGTCCGCGCCAACCGGCTGGGAAATGTTGTAATGCAGATTGCCGTCGCCCATGTGGCCGAAGGTGCAAAAACGCGCACCGGGGATAAGCGCCTCAACTGCGGCGTTGGCCGCATCAATAAACGCCGGGATCGCTGCAACGGGAACAGAAATGTCGTGCTTGATTGAGCCGCCTTCCGGTTTTTGCGCCCAGGACAGATTTTCGCGCAAGTGCCAGAAATCATCTGCTTGCGCGCCACTCTGCGCGATCACTGCATCTTCAGCGTCTTCAGCCTCCAACGCTCCGGCCATAAATTGCTCCATTGCCGCATTGGCATCCTCATCAGAAAGCGACGAGGCAATTTCAGCCAGCACATACCAGTTGTGCGGCGCTTCAAACGGATCGCGGGCCCCCTCGACGTGGCGCACCGCAAACTCCATGCCCAACCGGGCGATCAGTTCAAAACCAGTCAACATGCCGGAAGCCTTGGCGCGCCCGAGGAGTTTCAACGCGTGATCCGGCGAAGACAGGCCGGCGAAGGCGACGGCGCGGCCGCGCGGGCGGGGGTGAAGTTTCAGCACAGCCGCTGTGATGACGCCAAGCGTCCCTTCCGCGCCGATGAAAAGGTCGCGCAGATCATAGCCGGTATTGTCCTTGCGCAGTTTTTTTAGGCCATGCATCACCGAGCCGTCCGGCAGGACAACTTCAAGCCCGAGGCAAAGCTCGCGCATGTTGCCATAGGCAAGCACAGCCGTGCCGCCGGCATTGGATGAGAGCAATCCGCCTATGACCGCCGATCCTTCCGACCCAAGCGAAAGCGGAAACAGACGCTCGACCTCCTCGGCAGCGTCTTGAACCGTTTTGAGGACAACGCCGGCTTCGACGGTGAGCGTGTTGCCAACCGGATCAATGTTGCGGATCTTGTTCATCCGCGTCAGCGACAGGATGATGGCATCGCCCGTGCGGTCCGGCGTCTGCCCCCCGACCAGTCCGGTGTTGCCGCCCTGCGGCACAATCGGCGTTTTGGTCTGGTGGGCAAGTTTCAAGATGGCCGATACTTCCTCCACCGTTTCCGGTTTCAGAACCAGGCGTGACAGGCCGTGATAGAGGTCGCGGTTTTCCGTCAAATGCGGTGCAATGGCGACGGGATCGCTCAGCGCATGCCCGTGCCCGACCAGCGCGGTAAACTTTTCGACAAGCTCGGACGACAAAATCATGGATCAGGTTCCCCGTGGCGCAGCAGCGCGTTTGAGCCGGTCGATAATCGCCTCGCCGAGCCCACGCTCCGGGATCGGCTCCACGGCAATGCAGAGCGCGCCGCTTTGATCAAGCTCGGCAAGATAGGCAAACAGGTTGGAAGCCGCCTCGGCAAGATCGCCCGACGGCGACAGGTTCAGCGTCTTGACAGCGTTTTCCACGCCGCAGCCGCGCCGCGGTCCGAATGCAAGCAAGGCTTCGCCCGGCAACAGCCGCACCGCATCCAGCCGAACCTTGGCATGGGGGGCATAGTGCGACGCCAGCATTCCCGGCGCCTCAATCGCTGCACGCTGATCAATACGCTCAAGTGGCATGCCGCAGGCTTTTTCAATGTTTTCGCCTGCAATGCCGCCGGGGCGCAGCAATCGCACATGGCCATCCTCGACTTTGACAATGGTCGATTCCACACCGACGGGCGAGGCCCCGCCATCAAGGATGAGCGGGATGTGCGCGCCAAGATCGGCCGCCACAGCCTTCGCCGATGTCGCGGAAATGCGGCCTGACGAATTGGCCGAGGGCGCAGCTAACGGTGAGCCAAGCCGGGCAATCAAATCACGCGCCGGCCCTTTGGGACAGCGCAGGCCTACTGTCTCGAGACCGGCAGTGACGAGGTTGGAAATGGATGAGTGCGGTTTCAGCGGCAGTACGAGTGTCAAAGGGCCAGGCCAGAAAGCCTCGGCCAGCTGCCGCGACACCGGATCAAAAATGGCAAGACTTTCAGCCATTTCCATACCGGAGACATGGACGATCAGCGGATTGAATGGCGGGCGGCCCTTGGCTTCATAAATCGCCGCGACTGCCCTGCCGTTGGTGGCGTCGGCGGCAAGCCCATAGACTGTCTCAGTGGGCACAGCGACAATCCCGCCCGCGCGCAGCAAGGCCGCCGCCCGGTCAAGGGTCTCATCGCTGATGCTCAAAATTTCCGCCACACGCCGCTCCGTATCCACTGTGACCTACAATTTATGCCGCCAAGCGTAAAGCGGCCGGGAAATTGCCTAAAATTGTACCGACCGTTTCAAACGGACTGAAACGCCTGATGTGTAAGGTGATTGATGGATGCGGATCTGCCTTCTGCTGCTCAAGTGCAAAAGTCAGGCGACGCAAAATGGGATTTGAAGGACTGGGATTGAACATGAACAGGGCACTTGCAGCGGCGGTCATTTTGACCGGACTGTCATTGACCGGCAACGCTTTTGCTGGTTCGATCATTGCGCTTGGCGGCGATCAGGCGTCGATTTCCTCGATCATCAAGCTCGGCGAACCGGACCCCTGCGCCAGCAACGCCTGCGGCGCTGAGGAAGTCACCGCAGCCGACCCTGAATCGGCCACGGCCGCAGGAAGCGCGCTGGTCGACCAAAATGGAATGCCCACAAATATGCCGGTGGTGATGCGCCCAAGCATGGACACAGCGCCAGTTGACGCGCCTGCCGCTGCCGCTCCGGTTGCCGACCCTGCTGCCGTCACACCGCAAACCCCGGAGCCCGAGCCGGTGAAAATGGAACCAGCGCCGCAGCCAGTGCAGGTTGAAGGTCAGCCAGTTGAGCAGCAGAACCAGCCGGTGAAAGAGGGCTAAGCCCCAATCAGCCCGCAATCTTCGAGAAATCGGCGACCCGCAAGGTCGCCTTTTTCATATCGTTGAGCAGCGCCAGCCGGTTGGCCTTCACTGCCGGGTCCGGGTCATTGACCAGAACCCCGTCAAGGAACGCATCGACCGGCCCGCGCAGCCGCGACAGTTCGATCATGGCGCCTGCGAAGTCTTCCTTGTCGATAAGAAGGCCAGCCTTGTTGGTGGCATCGTTGAGCGCCTCGAACAGTGCCGTTTCGAGCGGATCGACAAACTTCGTCGTGTCGATGACGTTTTCGATCACAGTGCTCTTCTTTTCTTCGGCGCTGAGAATGTTGACGGCCCGCTTCGTCCCCGCAACGAGGTTCTGGCCTTCTTCGGTGTTGATG
>JBAVTG010000239.1:0-4098 GCA_049696015.1 Rhizobiaceae bacterium
TCCATATCCGTACCGCCAACATGCACCCCGCCATTGGCGAGAACTCGCCCGGCCTCTTTCTTTCCCCTGCCCGGCCCTAGCCGCGCCACGGTGAAATCCGCCGTGCCGCCGCCGATGTCAGCGATCATCGCAAGACTCTCGCCCGTCAAGCTGCGCTCATAATCAAGAGCGGCCGCAATCGGCTCCAACTGGAAGCGGATATGCTTGAAGCCCTGTTTGCGCGCGATCTTCTCAAGTGTTTGCTCAGCCAGCCTGTCCGCCATTTCGTCGTCATCAATGAAATGAACAGGGCGGCCCATCACCACGTCAGTGATTTCACAGCCAAGATGCTGCTCGGCAGTCACTTTCAAATGTTTGATAAACTTGCCCAGTATATCCTCAAACGGCACAAGGCGCGTGCGGATTCGCGTCGATTCTGCCATCAGTCCGGTGCCAAGCACACTCTTGAGCGAGCGCATCAGACGCCCTGTGCGGCCATCGGTATAGCGCTCAATCGCATCACGGCCGAAATGATCCGTCCCGGCATCAAAGTCAAAGAACAAGGCGCTTGGCAATGTTCGGTGCGCAGCTTCCAGAGGCAGCAGACGCGGCACGCTACTATCCATGATGGCGACAGTCGAATTCGACGTGCCAAAATCGAGGCCGATCCTCGCGCCCATGCCGCTGTTCCTTGGAAATTGCTTATTGCACCGCGCGGCTCCGCCGACGGAGCGCGGATTGAACAGGCTTCGCGCGACGATGCAAGCCCTGCCGCCGGTTAAATCGTCACGCCGGCGCCAGCAGCAAACTCGTGTCTGAGCGTGAAATTCCGTCCACAGTCCGCACCCGCGCCAGCACTTTGTCGAATTCAACCAGATCGCGGGTTTCAATATCCGCCACCAGATCCCAAGCGCCGTTGGTGGTATGCAGCGACACGATTTCTGGAATTTGCCGCAGTTGCCGCACGACCGATGGCGTGTGCTTGCCGGAAACCTCCAGCATGGTCACAGCTTTCACCTTGCGCTCGTCCGGCAATTCGCGGGTGCGCACGGTAAAGCCGGTGATCACACCGTCGCCCATCAGCCGGTCAAGCCGGTTCTGGATCGTCCCGCGCGAGACGTCGAGGATGTCGGCAAGCTTGGATAGCGGCGCGCGCCCGTCATGCCGCAAGGCAGCGATCAGCGACCGGTCGAGATCATCCATTTGCGCACTCCGGCAATTTGACTGACGTTCTGTCGCATTAGTTGACGGAAATTGCAAGAGTTTGCGATTTCGCCAATCACTTGGGATCTCTAGCCTGTCCGTGAATTCAAACTTTCGGAGAGAGCCATGGTCAAGTTTGTCGGAACCCGTGATGTCATCGAACTGGTCAACCGCGTCGGCATGGCAGCGCTGTTTGAAGCCATTGTTGCCGAAGCCGAGGCTGACTTTGCCCGCTGGAACGTGTTCGAAAAGGTCGCCCGCGTCGCCTCGCATTCGCGCAATGGCGTTATCGAACTGATGCCGACATCTGACGGCGAAACATACGGGCTGAAATTCGTCAACGGCCATCCGACCAATACAAAAGACGGCCTGCGCACCGTCACGGCCTTTGGCCTGCTTGCAGACGTTGCCACCGGCTACCCGACCTTCATTTCCGAAATGACCATCACAACCGCGCTGCGCACCGCCGCGACGTCCGCGCTCGCCGCCAAACATCTTGCCCGCAAGGATGCCAAGGTGATGGCGCTGATTGGCCTTGGCGCGCAGTCCGAATTCCAGGCGCTCGCGTTCCAGGCTATTCTCGGCATCAGGTCGCTGCGCGTCTTCGACGTTGATCCGGCCGCGACCCGCAAGTTCGCCCGTAACATGGCCGACAGCGGCATCGCAATCACCTACCTTCCAACCGCCGAAGAAGCCGTCGCCGGCGCAGACATCATCACCACCGTGACCGCCGACAAGCGCAACGCGACGATCCTGACCGACAACATGGTGGGTTCGGGTGTGCACTTGAATGCTGTCGGCGGCGATTGCCCTGGCAAAACCGAACTACACCGCGACATTCTGCTGCGCTCGAAGATCTTCACCGAGTTCACGCCCCAAACCCGCATCGAAGGCGAAATCCAGCAGCTGGCGCCGGATCATGAAGTGACAGAACTATGGGAAGTCATCTCCGGCGCTAAACCGGGCCGCACGGGCGAGCGCGATATCACGCTCTTTGACTCGGTCGGCTTTGCCATTGAGGATTTTTCCACGCTGCGCGTCATCCGCCGCCTTGCCGAAGAGCATGGTCTGGCCCGCGAAATCGATCTGTTGCCGGAAGAAGGCGACCCCAAAGATCTCTACGGCCTGATCCGGTCCGGCGCGCCGAAATCAACCAAACTGAGCGCATGAACCATGAAAATCATCGAAATCTTCGGCGCCCCGTTTGATCTAGGCGCTTCCACCCGCGGCGCGTCGATGGGGCCAACTGCGTTGCGTGTTGCAGGTTTGACCGAAAGATTGTCAGCGCTAGGTCATCCGGTCATCGACAATGGCGACCTCACAATGACCCCTGTTGAAGCGCTCCACCTTGAAGGACGCACACACGATGAAGATCGTGTCGCCGGCTGGGCGCGCGCGCTCGAGCAGGCCGCGATCGGGTCGCTTGAAGCGGGAAACATTCCAGTCTTCCTTGGCGGCGATCATTCCATTTCATTCGGCACAGTTGCCGGCGCATCCCGCCACGCGCAGGCTCAGGGCAAACCGCTCTTCGTGCTCTGGCTTGATGCCCACGCCGACTACAACACGCCAAAATCATCGCCCTCCGGCAACATGCACGGCATGCCGGTTGCATTCTTCACCGGGCTTCCCGGCTTTGATGGCTTGCTCGACACAAAATTGATGCCGGTCGCCCCCGAAAACGTCTTTCTGTTTGGGGTTCGTTCAATCGATGCAGACGAGCGGCGCTTGCTCCTTTCCGCCGGTGTCAATGTGCTCGATATGCGCGCCCTGGATGAACACGGCGTTGGCGGCTTGATGCGCCGGATTGTCGATGTGGTGAAAAAGGCCGGCGGGATGCTGCATGTTTCTCTCGATGCCGATTTCCTTGATCCGTCGATCGCGCCAGGCGTCGGCACTCCGGTCAACGGCGGCGCGACCTGGCGCGAGGCGCATCTTGCGCTGGAGATGCTGGCGGACAGCGGCCTCGTCACCTCCTTGGACATCGTCGAGTTGAACCCGTTTCTGGATGAGCGCGGCAAGACTGCCAAGACGCTCGTCGAGCTGACGGCAAGCCTATTCGGCCAGCGCATCTACGAGACCGTGGATGCGGCGGCATTTGTCGCGGGCACCGGTGGACATGCCAAAGCGGAAATGCTCCTATCGGTTTGATCGGTACGGAAACGACGTGAAGTTGACTGCAAGGACAGCCTGAAAACAGGCGTCGGGGAACAGACGAAATGGAAGCGTTGGCGCTGCTCGGCTTTGGGCCGAATGGCTGGGGAGACGAAATTCTCGCAGGTGTTGGCGTTACTATCGCGCTAGCTCTGGCGACACTGCCGGTCGGCCTCACAATCGGCTTTTTTGTCGCCCTTGGCAAACAGTCGCACGAACCGTCTATCCGCTTGGCCGCCAATGTCTACACCACCATTTTCCGCGGCCTGCCCGAATTGCTGACGCTGTTCATCGTCTTTTACGGCGCCCAGATTGGCATCCAGAGCCTATATGCCGCCATCATTGGTTCTGAAACGGTCATTGAGGTCAATGCGTTCGTCTCCGGCATGATCGCGCTGGGCGTGGTGTTTTCGTCCTACGCTTCGGAAGTGTTTCTCTCCGCCTTCAAGGCGATACCCAAAGGCCAGTATGAGGGCGGCTGGTCAGTTGGCCTGTCCGGCTGGCACACGATGCGGCTCATCATCCTGCCGCAACTGATCAAGATCGCCCTGCCCGGCTTGGCCAACCTATGGCTGATCCTGCTTAAGGACACAGCATTGGTTTCGGCAGTCGGCCTTGCCGATATTCTTCGTCAGACCGGCATTGCCGCGCGCGTCACCAAGGAAGCATTCCTGTTCTTCGGCGTCGCCTGCCTGATCTATCTCCTGCTCGCGATCATCTCGTCCTATTTCATCAACATCATCAGTGACTGGGCTTCAAAAAGCG
>JBAVTG010000240.1:0-7672 GCA_049696015.1 Rhizobiaceae bacterium
TCGGATTCCTGCCGTGGGTGATGAGCCCTGTGAACAAAGGCGCCAAATGTTCGGGCGACAGCGGTAGGGCGCATCAACTGGCATTGTCAGCGCAAGACCATCGGACAGGGTGTGTGGCGATGCCGCATACTTACCAAAGTCACAGGCAGGACCGCACACCCTGTTTCCCAGATCTTTGAAATGATCGGATGCGAAAGCAGGCGCGATAACGAAGACGTGCGCCTAAGTTTCGTCATCGTCGGGACAAGCCCGACAGTGACGAGCGAACAGTGTTACCCGCCCATATTGGCCCGCAACAGCAGCGCCATGCGCTGGTCGCGTTCACGGGCTGTGTCTTCGCCCATAATGACCCCGACTACGAGGCGGCCGTTGCGCTCAACGGATGACACGAGATTAAAGCCTGATGCGCGGGTGTAGCCGGTCTTGATGCCGTTAGCGCCAGCGACCATGTCGAGAACCTTGTTATGACCAGTGACCGTGCGGCCGCCGACGGAGAATTCTTTCAAGGCAAAATAGCTGAATTGCTGCGGAAAGTTCTTGCGCAGGGAAAGGCCAAGACGTGCCATGTCCATTGCTGTCGTCACCTGCGCCGGGTCATGCAGGCCCGATGCGTTGCGGAACGTTGTCGAGTTCATGCCCAGCGCGCGGGCCTTCGACGTCATCTGCAATGCGAATTGATCTTCGGAGCCGCCAATGAATTCGGCGACCGCCACGGCAATGTCATTGGCGGATTTGACCGTCAAAGCGCGGATGGCCGTGTCAACATCGATGGTCTCGCCCGCCTTCAACCCGATCTTTGACGGCGCTTGTCCGGCGGCATTGGCGGAAATCGGGATGAGCGCGGTCTTGCTTGTCCGGCCGGAATCGATCGCCTCAAACAGCAGATAAAGCGTCATCATCTTGGTGAGCGAGGCCGGATAGCGCACGGCATCCTGATTGGCCGAATAGAGAATTTTGCCAGTGCGCCCATCAACAACGACGGAGGCAAAACGATCCGGCAGTGAAATCTGCGCTTTTTGCCGCGCATCCAGAACCTCGGACGTTTGACAAGCAGAAAGAAGCACCGCCAAAAGCATGACGCTGACAATGGATCTGATCGTGGAGAACCGCACACAGAACGGTGCAAACACAAGCGCTGTCGACAACGCCAATTCCTTTGTTTCCAAGCCCCGCCCGCCGTTAGCCCGATAAATGGGGCATTCGCAAGGCCGCAATGACAGGGTCTTGATTGATAGCGGTCAGATTTGCGTGAACTGCCTGACGAGATAGCGGATGGGCAACAGCAACCGTCTTGCCGCGTCGCGGGTTTTGGGGCAAACCGCAGGTCATGAACACTTCGCCGCGAAAAGCCCATCCGCTCGACCATATTGTCCTGCCAACCGCCAGCCTCGATATGGCTCGGGCGCGGCTGGAGGCGCTCGGATTTATCGTCGCGCCGCGTGGCACGCATCCGTTCGGCACCATCAATGAATGCGTCTACTTCGCCGACGGCACGTTTCTTGAGCCTCTGGCAATCGGCCACCGGGAGACTGCGGAAGCGGCCAGCTTGAGCGGCAACCCGTTTACGGCACGCGATGCGGCATTCCGCTTCCGCCGGGGGCAGGAGGGTCTGTCGGCAATTGCGATGGGCACGGACGATGCCCATGCTGATGACAAGCGCTTCAAGTCAGCCGGTCTTTCCGGCGGCGATGTCCTCGATTTTGGCCGTGATTTCGTCAATCCGGCGGGGGAAGCGGCGCGGATGAATTTCCGCCTGGCCTTCGCTGCGGATTTGCGCAGCCCGGATTTCTTCGGCTTCACCTGCCAGCGCATCAATGTGCCAAAAGCCGACCGGTCGAAACTGACTGCGCATGCCAACGGCGTAGTGTCGATCCGCACTGTTGTGCTGACCGAACCCAATCCGACCGATTTCCAGTATTTACTTCAAGAGCTGGTCAATGAACGCGAAGTTGAAGCGCATTCCTTCGGCATGGACATCAAGGCGTCCAATGCAACAATTTCTGTCCTCAATCACGACGGTTATGAGATGATCTACGGGACACGGCTGCACGGCAAGGAACGAGGCTTGCGCGCGCGGGCCGTGGTTTTTGGAGTGAAGGATTTGACCCTTTTGAAAGCCCACCTCAGTACAAACGGTATTCAATTCCGCGAGATGATGGGGCGCACGCTGGTTGAAGCCGCTGTCGGGCAGGGCGCTGTTTTTGCGTTTGAGGCTGTCCAATGACTGCAAAGCCGGATCGTTCCGTGACTGTTGGCACTGTCACCTTTGCCAATGATAAGCCGATATCGCTGATAGCAGGCCCTTGCCAACTCGAAAGTCGCGATCATGCGTTCATGATGGCCGGCGCGCTGAAAGAGATGAGCGAGAAACTCGGCATCGGGCTGGTTTACAAGACCAGTTACGACAAGGCGAACCGCACCTCGATATCCGGCAAGCGCGGCATGGGGCTGGAAAAATCACTCGAGATATTCGCCGACATCAAGAAAACCTTTGGTCTGCCCGTGCTGACGGATGTGCATACCGAAGAGCAATGCCGGGTTGTCGGTGCAGTTGTCGATATACTGCAAATCCCGGCGTTCCTGTCGCGGCAGACGGATTTGCTGGTCGCTGCGGCCAAGACCGGCAAAGTGGTCAACATCAAGAAGGGCCAGTTCCTGGCGCC
The DNA here is from genome assembly GCA_049696015.1 of Rhizobiaceae bacterium. Taxonomy (GTDB): domain Bacteria; phylum Pseudomonadota; class Alphaproteobacteria; order Rhizobiales; family Rhizobiaceae; genus JANMEX01. The sequence continues at coordinate 2,664 of JBAVTG010000240.1, forward strand.
GTGGGACATGAAGAATGTCGCGGCAAAAGTAACCGGGTCTGGCAATACACGCGTCATGCTGACCGAGCGCGGCGTGTCTTTTGGCTATAACACATTGGTGTCCGACATGCGGTCGCTGCCGATCATGGCGGAAACCGGCGCGCCGGTCATTTTTGACGCCACCCATTCGGTGCAGCAGCCGGGCGGGCAGGGCACGTCATCGGGGGGCGACCGGCGGTACGTCGAAACTTTGGCGCGCGCTGCGGTGGCGGTGGGTGTGGCAGGCGTTTTCATCGAGACGCACGAAGACCCAGACAACGCGCCGTCTGATGGTCCAAACATGATCAAGTTGAGTGATTTGCCTGCGCTCGTAGAGCGGCTTATGGCATTTGACCGGGTGGCGAAGGGCTGATGCCCTCCGCCGTTTCCGATCATTCGTGTTGAAGCATGACGAACGGCGAAACGCCGCCACTTTTTGGCGTTTCAGTCGGACCGCAAGAGGTCAGAAACGCCATGGAAATGAAAAACATACTCAACACTCCGGATATCTGGGTCATTGCCTTGGTCCCTTCAGCAATTGGTGCAGGCATTTCAGCCTGCTTCCCGATGACCCGCGCCCATCACGCAACTTTCAGGGGAAATGAGTCCAGATTGAGTCAAAGCGATTCACTTGGTGTTTTGCTCAGTGATCAATAGTGATGACGCGCGCCATGCGATAAAGCGGTTTGCATTTCACCGCGATTTGCCTATGAGGGCAAAACCAAATTGACCCTACGAAAGGATAAGTTCCGTGACAGCCATTGTTGACATCATCGGCCGCGAAATTCTTGACAGCCGCGGCAACCCGACCGTTGAGGTCGATGTCATTCTTGAAGATGGCTCGATGGGCCGTGCAGCGGTCCCATCCGGCGCATCAACCGGTGCGCATGAAGCAATGGAACTTCGCGACGGCGGCAAGCGATATCTCGGAAAAGGCGTTGAAAAGGCGGTTCAGGCTGTCAACGGCGACATCTTTGATGCCATTGGTGGCATGGACGCTGAAGACCAGATCCACATCGACCGGACGATGATTGAACTGGATGGCACGCCAAACAAGGCGCGTCTTGGCGCGAATGCCATTCTTGGCGTGTCGCTGGCCGTTGCAAAGGCTGCGGCGGACTCAGCAAATTTGCCGCTGTATCGTTATGTTGGCGGCTCCAATGCCCATGTCTTGCCGGTGCCGATGATGAACATCATCAATGGCGGCATGCATGCTGACAATCCGATTGATTTTCAGGAATTCATGGTCGTCCCCTACGGCGCCGATACGATCCGCGAAGCCGTGCGCATGGGATCGGAGATTTTCCATACGCTGAAAAAGCGTCTGAAGGATGCGGGCCACAACACCAATGTCGGCGATGAAGGCGGATTTGCGCCGAACCTGAAGAGCGCCGAAGACGCGCTTGATTTCATCATGAGCTCGATCGAGAAGGCCGGTTTCAAGCCGGGCGTAGATGTTGGCATTGCACTGGATTGCGCCGCCACCGAGTTCTTCAAGGACGGCAAATATGTCTATGAAGGCGTAGGCAAGACGATGACCTCGATTGAGCAGGCCAAGTTCCTTGCAAAGCTTGCCGCAGACTATCCGATCTTCTCGATCGAAGACGGCATGTCTGAAGACGATTGGGAGGGCTGGAAGGCGCTGACTGATCTTGCCGGCAAAAAGACACAGCTGGTTGGTGATGATTTGTTTGTGACCAACACCAGCCGCCTGACGCAGGGCATATCCCAAGGCATCGCCAATTCGATTCTCGTCAAGGTCAACCAGATCGGTTCGCTGTCTGAAACGCTGGACGCGGTCGAAATGGCGCACAAGGCCGGTTACACGGCGGTCATGTCACACCGCTCGGGCGAGACGGAAGATTCGACCATTGCCGATCTTGCTGTTGCGACCAATTGCGGCCAGATCAAAACCGGCTCGTTGGCGCGTTCAGACCGCACCGCAAAGTACAATCAGCTGATCCGCATCGAAGAGGGCCTTGGCCGTCAGGCGAAGTATGCGGGCCGTTCGATCCTGAAAGCCTGATCGTCTGGTCTAAAGTCCGGATGGCGGCGTGTCGGCCGCCGCTTTTTCATGCCAATGTAACCGCCGGTTAAGCATGTCCGTGTCAGAACGGACCATACCGAGTCGGGACTTGTGCAGATGTGGACACGCCAGCGCAGAAACACCAAACGCAGCCGCCTCATATTGCCGGCGCTGACGGCTGCTTGCCTTGCCTATTTCGGGTTCCATGCGCTGCATGGTTCATTCGGCCTGTATTCCAGCGAGCAGCTTGAAGTTCGCAAGATTGATTTGGCTGCCAGGCTGCAGACGCTGACCCGCGAACATGAAACACTGAACCGGCAAGTTGCGCTTTTGCAGGACGACAAGCTTGAGCGGGACATGCTCGACGAGCAGGCACGGCTCTCCCTCAACTATTCGCAGAAACGCGACCTGACGATTTTGAAGTCGGATTTCATGGAAAACGCACTTAACTGAATTTCAGTTAATCATCTATTTTTCTTTCAATAACAATGCGCTGCGTGCATAGCTGTTGCGCAAATGCCTACCTTGCGCCGCGTGACCGTTTTGCTATGGTTTTGACATCAAGGGCATGTGCCTCAGGGAGCGAGACATGGCAGTTCGGGCAAAAAAAGCGTCCGCCGCAAAAGTGGCAGGCGACGTTCCGGTTACACCCAAACCCAAGATTTTTTCAAAAGAGCAGGAGCTTGCCGCGTATCGCGAGATGCTGCTGATCCGCCGTTTCGAAGAAAAGGCGGGCCAACTCTATGGCATGGGCTTCATCGGCGGCTTTTGCCATCTCTACATCGGGCAAGAGGCCGTTGTCGTCGGCATGCAAATGATCGCCAAGCAAGGCGACCAGCTGATCACCGCCTACCGCGACCATGGCCACATGCTGGCCTGCGGCATGTCTGCGCGGGGCGTGATGGCCGAACTGACCGGCCGCGCCGCCGGCCTGTCAAAAGGCAAGGGCGGGTCGATGCATATGTTTTCCAAGGAGAAGAATTTCTATGGCGGCCACGGCATCGTCGGCGCACAGGTTGCGCTGGGCACGGGGCTGGCCTTTGCCAACCACTATCGCGGCAATGACAGTGTCTCGATGACCTATTTCGGCGATGGCGCGTCCAACCAGGGCCAGGTCTATGAAAGCTTCAATATGGCTTCGCTTTGGAAGCTGCCGGTCGTTTATGTAATCGAAAACAACCAGTATGCCATGGGCACGGCTGTGCATCGCTCGTCTGCTGAAACAGATTTTTCGCATCGCGGCGCCTCATTCAAGATACCCGGCATTCAGGTTGACGGCATGGATGTGCGCGCCGTGGCCGCTGCCGCCGAATTGGCGCTGGACTGGTGCCGGTCAGGCAAAGGACCGATCATTCTGGAAATGAAGACCTACCGCTATCGCGGGCACTCGATGTCTGATCCGGCGAAGTATCGTTCGAAGGATGAATTGCAGAAAATGCGATCGGAACACGACCCGATTGAACAGGTGCGCGAGCGTCTTTTGGCCAACAAATGGGCGAGCGAAGATGAATTGAAGGCGATTGACAAGGAAGTCCGCGACATCGTCGCCGAGGCAGCCGATTTTGCCCAGAACACGCCCGAGCCGGATGTTGCCGAGCTGTGGACAGATATTCTGGTCTAGGCTGTTGATTAATTCTGGAAGTTGGTTCCGGGCGCGCCCCGCGAAAAATTGGTGAGGAACACATGCCAACCGAAATCCTGATGCCCGCGCTTTCGCCGACCATGGAAGAAGGCAAACTGTCCAAATGGGTCAAGAAAGAAGGCGAGAAGGTCAAATCCGGCGATGTGATCGCCGAGATTGAGACCGACAAGGCGACAATGGAAGTCGAAGCCGTTGATGAAGGCACACTCGCCAAGATCGTCGTTCCTGAAGGTACCGAGAACGTCAAAGTCAATGCTGTGATTGCCATCTTGGCAGCAGATGGTGAGGATGCGTCAGCCGCCGCAGTTCCTAAAGCTGCGCAAGCACCTGCCGCGGCGGCACCGGCTGCGGCTGCAGCCAATGCACCTGTAGCCAATGCACCTTTAGCCGCCCAGCCAAAGTCCGAATCGGCTCCATCCGATCCGTCTATTCCTGCCGGCACCGAAATGGTCTCGACCACGGTGCGCGAAGCCTTGCGCGATGCAATGTCTGAGGAAATGCGACGAGACGAGAGCGTGTTTGTGATGGGCGAAGAGGTTGCCGAATATCAGGGCGCCTACAAGATCACGCAGGGCATGCTTGCAGAGTTTGGGCCCAAGCGCGTCATTGATACACCGATCACCGAACATGGCTTTGCCGGTATTGGTGTCGGCGCGGCGATGACTGGATTGCGTCCGATTGTCGAATTCATGACATTCAACTTTGCCATGCAAGCCATTGATCACATTATCAATTCAGCTGCAAAAACGCTTTACATGTCCGGTGGCCAGATGGGCGCGCCGATTGTGTTTCGCGGGCCGAATGGCGCGGCTGCCCGTGTCGGTGCGCAACACAGTCAGGACTACGCTTCCTGGTACAGCCATATTCCGGGCCTCAAGGTCATCCAGCCTTATTCTGCGGCAGATGCCAAAGGCCTGATGAAGGCCGCCATACGCGATCCGAACCCTGTCATCTTTCTTGAGAACGAAATTCTCTACGGGCAGGCATTTGAAGTGCCGAAGATGGATGACTTTGTTTTGCCGATCGGTAAGGCGCGCATCCACCGGGTTGGCAAGGATGTGACGCTGGTAACGTTCGGCATCGGCATGACCTATGCGGTCAAGGCGGCCGCCGAGCTTGAGAAGGAAGGCATTGAATGCGAGATCATCGATCTGCGCACCATTCGCCCGATGGATCTGGAAACGGTGGTTGCTTCGGTCATGAAAACCGGCCGCTGTGTCACCATCGAGGAAGGCTTCCCGCAATCGTCCGTCGGCGACCACATCGCCGCCCAGATCATGCAGCGCGCGTTCGATTATCTCGACGCGCCAGTGATCACCATTT
>JBAVTG010000241.1:0-2469 GCA_049696015.1 Rhizobiaceae bacterium
CCGCCGCAACCAAATGTTGAAAGCCCGCTCCGGTGAAAACCAACGCGGGCTTTTTGGTTTTTTGCCCGGCGCAAAGGCTTCGCCTTCGCTGGCCAACGGTCGCTCCTCCCTCCAAGCAACCATAACCGGAGGGGTCCGAAGGACAGTCAAAGCCTGCCCCCCCCCCCCTAAACCAGCTTAATAAAGCCCGCCATGGTGAAAACCGTGCGGGCTTTTTGCTGTGCGGGCTTTCCCACCAGCCCAGCCCTTCGCATGGCTTAGGGCGTTCAGCGCCCGGAATTGATCATACGTTCAATTCATCTGCTGCGCAGGCCACGTCTCGCCCTGCGGATCATAGGCTGAAGCGTCCGCAGGCTGGTTCGCCAATCCGGCGGGATATTGGAGCAAATTGACGTGTTTCCCGTAAGGGTAGAAGCAAAAAGTGAAGCCGGAATGGTCACCGGGGTCGATATTTACATTTCCGCTTCAGGGAATTTTCATGAATCTGGCGTCTAATGGCCATGTTGGGCTTGGTCTTTGCCAAGATGCATGATGCGCCCCCCAATAGACCGGCGACCGGCCGGAATGTGAATTTCAAAACCTGTTCAAACAGAAGTTGCTCCTGCGCAGCCGAAGGCATGACGCCGGGACATTTTGGACTGACCCTTGGAGGCCACCTATGCGGATGCTCATCGTTGATGATGTCATGACGAACTGCGCTGTCTTGAAACGGATGGCGATGCGGGTGTTTGGCGGTGAGATTGATATCGAGACCTGTTCGATGGCTGCGATCAAAGCCTGCCATGAACGGACGTATGACATCATCATCACGGATTACATGATGCCGGCACTGGACGGGATTGGCATGGTCAGCGTCTTGCGCTGTTTTGATGAATACAAGCGCACGCCCATCATCATGACGTCGGCATGCGCCGATCCGGCTGTCCTGATCCGGTCGATGCGGCACGGCGTTGACGACTATATCCTCAAGCCGATCAACGCCGACCAATTCCGCAGCAAGATAACGCATCACCTGTCGCTGCGGCCCAACGCCTATGCCGCATGACAAGACATGTCCGGGCCCGGCGCTATCTCAGTTGAATGATTGGAATCATCCATGTTGAAGACCGAAAGGAAACATCAGGACCAGAGCCAAGGTTTGGCGCGGACGTTCGTGCCGCCCCATGAAAAGCCGCCTGTCGACAGCTTGTCTCCCGGGCAGCTGCGCGAGCGCATCCGGCTGCTTGAGGCGGTTGTCGACAATTTTCCGGGCGGCCTTTTGCTGTTTGACCAGGATCTGCGGCTCGTGCTTTGCAACCGGCAGCAACAGGACCTGCTGGAATATCCCGAAACGCTTTTTGAAAACGGCGACCCGGCGCTTGAGGAGATCATCCGTGTGAACGCGGAGCGCGGGGAATATGGACCCAGGCCGGCCGAAGCGCATGTGGCGGCCAAGATGGCGCTGGTCGAGCAGAAATGCGCCCATGTTTTCGAGCGGACGCGGCCAAACGGCACCGTGCTTGAAATCCGCGGCGTGCCGCTTGCCGGGGGCGGGTTCGTGTCAACCTATCTCGACGTCACAGCGCAGCGCAAAAGCCAGTCGATGATTGAGCACATGGCGCTTCATGATCCCGTCACCGGTCTGCCAAACCGCACAAAAATGGCGAAACAACTGAACCAGGCGATCGATCAGATTGCCGAAGGACAGAAATTCGCCGTGCATTTCATTGATTTGGACAAGTTCAAACCGATCAATGACAATCACGGGCATGAAACCGGCGACACGATACTGCAATCCGTCGCCGGGCGGCTGCTGGACTCTGTCCGGGACAGCGACCTTGTCGCGCGCGTTGGCGGCGACGAGTTCATCATTCTTCAAATGGGGATCCGTTCTGCCCGCGATGCCGAACTTGTCGCCAGCAGGGTGATAAAGTCTGTCTCGCGCAGCCATATTGTCAAAAACCGGTCCTACGCTGTCGGCGCCAGTGTCGGCATTTCCGTGGCGCCGTGGGACAGCGTCAATCCGGAAGAGCTGGTGCGCAAGGCAGACAATGCCATGTATCGAAGCAAAAGCTCCGGCGGCAACCAGCATTGCTTCTATTCGTAAGAAAAGACTAACAGTATCAGATGTTACTTCTTGTTCGGCAGCTTGATTGGATTGGCCAAGCCTTTGACCGGATCGGACCCCGAGGACGCCGCCGTTTTGACCTTGTCGGTCTTCGGCTTGCGGGTTTCCTTGTTGCTGCGCATTTGGCCTTTTGCCATGATGTTTCTCCTGCTTTCGCCTGCCTGAAAACGCGCAGGGCTGCTGCCTTGGGCTATCAAGTGTAGACTCATGTTAGCACGGGTTCGACGCCGCCGCGAGGCGTCAGATCAAATTTGCGGACTTGGATTTGCCGCCACAGAAGGGGTGGCGTCATGTTTCATCAGGCGCAGCGCATTCATGAAAAGGAAAGCGGCGAAAAGCACAACGGCGCACAGTCCGAAGGC
>JBAVTG010000242.1:0-10326 GCA_049696015.1 Rhizobiaceae bacterium
CAGATCCTGCAGATGCAGGAGCAGATGCGCAAAATGCAGGAAGACAATGAGTTCCGGTTTCAGGAGCTGGAAAAGTCCAAGCAGGGCAAATCTGCCGCTCCCGATGACGGCAATGATGTTGCCGCAACGCCGGCAGAGCCGGCGCCAGCCGAACAGGCCGCCGCGCCTGAAGCGCCCGCCGCGCCGGACGCTCAGGCAGAAGTGGCCACCGGCGATGGCCAGCAGGCGGGCACACCGGAAAAGCCGCTCGGCTCAATCAAGTTTGACGACAAGGGCAATGTTGTCGGCGGTTCTATTGAAGAAGTCATTGAATCCGATCCGCAGACTGCAGCGGTCCCCGCTTCCAATGATCCGTCTGAATTGTACCGCGTAGCCTACGACCATGTGCTGGCAGGCGAATACAAACAGGCCGAACAGGGATTTCGGGCGCACGTTGAACAGTTTCCCGCTGATCCGCAGGCAGCCGACGCTCGCTACTGGCTGGGTGAATCGCTCGCCGCGCAAGGCCGCAACCGCGATGCGGCGGAGATTTTCCTGAATGCGCAGAAGGATTTTCCCAAATCCAAGAAGGCCCCGGAAATGCTGTTCAAGCTCGGCGTCTCTCTGATCGCGCTCGACAACAAGGATGTGGCCTGCGCCACCTTCAACCAGGTTACCAAGAAATACCCGAAATCCGGCCAGGCGCTTCTCGCAAGGGTGGCCGAAGAGCAGTCCAAGGCCGGGTGCTGAGCAGCTGATGGCCGAATATGCCGGCTTGCCAACCTTGCCGCTTGCTGGAAAGAACCATGTTCTGCTCGCGGTCTCCGGCGGCTCGGATTCCACTGCCCTCCTTCATCTTGCAGTCCGGCAGTGCCGTGAGCTGCAAAGCCCGCCAAGATTGACTGCGGTCACAATCGATCACCGGCTGAGGCCTGAGGCCGCGCTCGAAGCTCTTTCGGTCAAGGCGGCCTGCGCCGAACTGGGTATTGATCACGTGACTCTCGAATGGGCAGGCGACAAGCCGGTCACCGGCATTCAGTCAGGCGCCCGCCATGCCCGCCGTGCGCTTTTGGCCGAAGCAGCTGCCAAAACACGCTCTGATTTGGTGCTGACGGGCCATACACTCGATGACCAGCGCGAAACTGTTGCCATGCGGATGAAGCGCGGCGCCGGCCCGGGCTTGGCCGGCATCGCTCCGGCCTCGCTTGCCTTCAATGACAGCGGCGCGGGTGAGGCGGTTTGGTTTGCAAGACCGTTTCTACGCATCACACGCGCAGCCTTGCGATGCTTTTTAACCGCCAATGGCACTTCATGGATCGAAGACCCGTCCAACGACAATGACATGTATGAACGTGTTAGTGTGCGCAAGGAGCTTGCCTTGCAGCCGCAAGAGTCGCTCATTGCGCTTGATCTTCGCCAGCAAGACGCGGCGGCGCGCAGATGCGCGGCGGCGACAGCCGCAGCACTCCTGTTGGACAAGAGCGCCTTCCAGACCGCGCCCGGCCTGATCCGGCTGATTCCGGAATTTTTCAACGGACCGGCAAGCAATCCGGCGCTCATCGCCTTGCGCGCCCTCATGGCTTTTGCCGCCGGCAAAACTGGCTTGGCCGAAGAGGACGGCGCAAGGCATGTGTACGATGTGTCCGCGCGGTTTTTTGCGGTGCCCGGCGGCAGGCATGTCAGCGTCGGTTCGGGTGGCGCACTCGCCGATATCCGCAAACAGGGTGTTTATCTCATGCAGGAGCAACGCCGCGGCCGCCTCAATGCCCTTGCCTTTGCCGGGCGCTACCGGCTGTTGAGCGAAGAGCCCGGCTTGGTTCTGCCGCAGCCATGTCGCAGCGATCCGACACCCGCGCCCGCAAGCCTGATCCGAAAAGCCAAGGCATCAGAGCCTGTGTTCGATTGTCCAGCCACTGGCGCAACGCCGGCAGATCAAGCATGGCAGACGGGCAAGCGATTGCGGCTTCTGCTTAATCCGTGGCCCGATCTTGTGCCCTCGTTTGACCTTGATTTGGCGCAAAGCTTGGCGGCGCTTTGCGGTGCGCCCGCGCTTGCGCGACCGGCGTTATAAACCGTGTTGGCCAGAATTGCCGCATCTGGCGCATCCGGCCTTGGCAAGGGGCACGAACGCACCTATCTTGCAACCATCAAGCGGCTTGTCCGCACCCTGATTGGAACCTTGAATGAACCCGAACTATCGTAACTTTGCGCTGTGGGCGATTATCGCCTTGTTGCTGGTAGCGCTTTTTTCGCTTTTCCAGAGCCCGGCGCAGCGCACGGTCTCGAGCGAAGTCGAATATTCCAAGTTCCTGAGCGACGTTGATGCAGGCAAGATCAAGCGTGTCGAAATCCAGGGCGACCGGATTGTTGGAACCTATCTCGACAATGGCTCATCCTTTGCAACATATTCGCCTGGCGATTCCGACCTTGTGCGCCGTCTTGAATCGAAAAATGTCGTCATCGCTGCCCGCCCTCTCTCGGATGGCTCAACGTCACTGATCGGCATCCTTGTCTCTTGGCTGCCAATGATCATCATTCTGGGCGTCTGGATTTTCTTCATGCGCCAAATGCAGGGCGGCTCGCGCGGGGCGATGGGGTTTGGCAAGTCCAAGGCAAAACTGCTTACCGAAGCGCACGGCAAGGTGACATTCGCCGATGTCGCCGGCGTGGACGAGGCCAAAGTTGATTTGGAAGAAATCGTCGAATTCCTGCGCGATCCAGGCAAGTTCCAGCGCCTTGGCGGCAAAATTCCGCGCGGCGTGCTGCTCGTCGGGCCTCCGGGTACCGGCAAGACGCTGATCGCCCGCGCTGTTGCGGGTGAAGCGGGTGTGCCGTTCTTCACGATTTCTGGCTCGGACTTTGTCGAAATGTTCGTTGGCGTCGGCGCGAGCCGGGTGCGCGACATGTTTGAACAGGCAAAGAAGAACGCGCCATGCATCATCTTCATTGACGAAATTGACGCTGTCGGGCGTCATCGCGGCGCTGGTCTTGGCGGCGGCAATGACGAGCGCGAACAGACGCTCAACCAGTTGCTGGTCGAGATGGACGGTTTTGAGGCTTCCGAAGGTGTGATCATCATTGCCGCGACCAACCGTCCCGATGTGCTCGACCCGGCGCTTTTGCGCCCGGGCCGATTTGACCGTCAGGTCGTCGTGCCGAACCCCGACATCATCGGCCGCGAGAAGATACTCAAGGTCCATGTCAAGAAGGTGCTGACCGCACCGAACGTGGATTTGAAGACCATTGCCCGCGGCACGCCCGGGTTTTCCGGCGCGGATTTGGCCAATCTCTGCAACGAGGCGGCACTTCTTGCGGCCCGTCGCAACAAGCGTCTGGTCACTATGCAGGAATTCGAGGACGCCAAAGACAAGGTGATGATGGGCGCAGAGCGCCGCTCGTCAGCCATGACCCAGACTGAAAAGGCGCTGACTGCCTATCATGAAGCTGGCCATGCAATGCTTGCTATTACGGTTCCTTCCGCAGATCCGCTGCACAAGGCAACCATCATTCCGCGCGGCCGCGCACTCGGCATGGTGATGCAGCTGCCAGAGGGCGACCGCTATTCGATGAGCTACAAGTTCATGATCTCCCGGCTTGCCATCATGATGGGTGGGCGCGCTGCCGAAGAGCTGAAGTACGGCAAGGAAAACATCACGTCGGGCGCCTCCTCCGACATCGAGCAGGCAACCAAACTTGCCCGCGCCATGATCACTCGATGGGGCTTTTCAGACAAGCTCGGCCGCGTTGCCTATGGCGAAAACCAGGAAGAGGTTTTCCTTGGCCACTCGGTTGCCCGCACACAGAACGTCTCGGAAGAAACTGCCCAGATCATCGACGCCGAAGTGCGCCGTCTGGTAGATGACGCCTATTCGGAAGCGCTGAAAATCCTGACCAAGAAGAAAAAGGAATGGATCGCCATCGCCGAAGGATTGCTCGAATATGAAACCCTGTCAGGCGATGAGATCAAGGCCTTGATCCTTGGCCAGAAGCCGACGCGCGATATGGGCGATGACACCCCGGCGCGGGGGACGACTGTTCCCAAATCCGGCACCGGTAAATCGCGCCCGAAAAAGGGCGGCGAACCCGGCATGGAGCCGCAGCCGCAAGGCTGAGCGTAGAGCTTGACGGAAAGGGACCCGGGCTCGAAGCCGGGTCCCTTTCCGTTTCAACACTTCCCGCTATTAACCGCAAAGTGACAATTAAATCTTTCTTAGCCCATTTCATGCTTTATTAACGAATGAAAACAGTTTGTGAGATGCGCAGTCTGCGCTGGATGTGGCAGATGCGGGCGGGGAAAAACAGGGCAAAACGCTGACATGACACGCAAATATTTCGGCACAGACGGCATTCGAGGCCGCGCCAACCGTTTCCCGATGACCCCGGATATTGCTATGAAGGCAGGCATGGCCGTCGGGGTGGCTTTCCGCAATGGCGATCATCGGCACCGGGTCGTCATCGGCAAGGACACGCGCCTGTCCGGTTACATGATCGAAAACGCGATGGTTGCAGGCTTTACAGCAGCCGGGATGGACGTGTTTCTGCTCGGACCGATCCCGACGCCAGCCGTTGCCATGTTGACGCGTTCGCTGCGCGCTGATGTCGGCGTGATGATTTCGGCTTCGCACAATGCCTATTATGACAATGGTATCAAACTGTTCGGCCCTGATGGCTACAAACTTTCCGACGAGCTTGAATTGCAGATCGAACAGCTGCTGGACCAGGACATGTCCAAAATGCTGGCTGACAACGGCGAGTTGGGCCGTGCCAAGCGCATCGATGGCATCCATGACCGCTACATCGAATTTGCCAAACGCACGCTGCCGCGCGACCTGTCGCTGGAAGGCATGCGCGTCGCCATCGATTGCGCCAATGGCGCGGCCTACAAGGTTGCGCCTGCTGTCTTGTGGGAACTTGGCGCTGATGTCGTCATCCTTGGCGACAAGCCGAACGGCACCAACATCAACGAAGACTGCGGCTCGACCCATCCGCTCAACCTGCAGAAAAAAGTCCGCGAAGTGCGCGCCGATATCGGCATTGCGCTGGATGGCGACGCAGACCGCGTGTTGATTGTCGATGAGAATGGCAGTGTGATTGACGGTGACCAACTGATGGCGGTTATCGCCGAAGACTGGCAGACCAATGATCGGCTGGCTGCGCCCGGCATTGTCGCAACGATCATGTCCAACCTTGGGTTGGAACGCTTCCTCACAGGCAAGGGGCTTGAACTCATCCGCACCAAGGTAGGCGACCGCTATGTCGTCGAAAAGATGCGCGAAAATGGCTACAATGTCGGCGGCGAGCAGTCCGGCCATATTGTGCTTTCGGATTTCTCGACCACAGGTGACGGCCTTATCTCGGCTCTGCAAGTGCTGGCTTGCGTGAAAAAGGCTGGCAAGCCCGTGTCGGAAGTCTGTGCCAAGTTTGAGGCTGTGCCGCAGTTCCTGAAAAATGTCCGTTTTACTGGCGACAAGCCGCTGGAAGACAAGATTGTCATCACGGCCATTGACGAAGCCAGGCACCGGCTTGGCAATTCCGGCCGCCTGGTCATCCGCCCGTCCGGCACCGAACCGCTGATTCGCGTTATGGCCGAAGGCGACGACAGCATTTTGGTCGAATCGGTGGTGGATGATCTGATTTCACTCATCGGCGCGGTCAAAAACGCTGCCTGATTTTCCGGCAGGCGGCGATTTATAGCCAAGCCAAAAACGGTAAGATTGAATATAATCGTGGTGAATCAACAGGGTTAAGCACAACTTAACCTTTACGTTGCAAAGATGATCCTGATCGAAACCCGGCTGCGCGTATGAGTGTCATGCGGCTGCCTTCGTTGAGGACATGGATCAATGAAGAAACTCGCTTCCCTCCTGCTCATTAGCGCCGTCTCTGCGCTCACTGCAAATACCGCAATGGCCGCCGATATCATCGAGGCCCCGGTCATGCATGAACAGCCTGCACCGGTTGTTTATGAAGATGTTGGCGGTGGATGGTACATCCGCGGCGACATCGACTATCACCGCGCTGAACTGCGCGACACGATTTACGCCGTCAGCGGCGGCACAAGCAGATTTGATACCACCGAGCTCGATGACTCTTGGTCGCTTGGCGGCGGTATTGGTTACAATGTCAGCAAGAACCTGCGCGTCGATTTGACTGCAGACTATTGGCTGAAGTCAGATTTCCGCGGCTCGACCGTCGGCACCTGTGGCTTCCCGGCAGTGCCTTGCACTTCAAGCGACTCTTCCACGATGTCCGCGCTGGTGGTACTGGCCAACGCTTACGTCGACCTTGGAACTTACAGTGGTATCACGCCTTATGTCGGCGCCGGTATCGGTGTCGCACATGTGAACTGGTCCGATCTGGCCAACGACGACGGTGTAGCTGTCACAGTGCACCCGGGCGCAAAATCAATGCGCGGCGCGGCCGCCCTCATGCTTGGCGCTTCTTACTGCCTCACCGACAAGATGGAGCTTGATGCCGGCTACCGCTATACCCGCATTGGCGGCGGCGATATGTTCGGCTACGCCAACTTTGCCGGTCCCGGCCAGGACAAGGGCTTCGATGTCCACGAAGTGCGCGCCGGCGTCCGCTATTCGTTCGGCGGCAAAGGCGCTTCGCATCGCTGCTCGGGCCCTGCCCCGCAGGTTGTCGATTACCAGCCGGAACCGGCCGTCTATAAATAATCCAGCATCCTTATTCAGAACCGCCCGGCCACGAGCCGGGCGGTTTTGTTTTGTGCGCAGACCAGCTGCCAAATCGCCGTCATGCTTAACCGGCACTTAATCATTATGGTTAATAGTCAGGTGCATCGGGTGCTTTTGGATAGCACCCCTGGGGTAATCGACGGGAGTTCGCAGATGCGCCGTACAACAAAACTTTTCTCAAGCCTGGCACTGGCGGCCCTGATGAGCGGCTCGGCCATCGCCGCCGATCTCGACCAGATCATCAACGCCCCGCAGGAAGATCCCTATGTGCCGGTCGAAATCGGCACCGGCTGGTATATCCGCGGCGACATATCTTATGACATGGAGACCAGCTCGTCCGGATCCTACCGCACCTACGGTGTCGCTTCCGCTGGCCCTCCCATCACCTATGCCTATGGTTCGGCCGACTATGATAATTTTGACTACCAGGCCACAGGTGATGGCTCGGTGGGCGTCGGATACCAGTTCAACAGCTTTCTGCGCGGTGACGTCACTGCCGGCTACTGGAAGCGCCACATCGTGGGAACCGATACGGACCTGACACCCTGCTCGAGCGCATTCCCGGCCGCAGTCGGTTGCCGCTCGACCGATAGGTCCACACTCAAGGCTTGGGAACTGATGGCCAATGGCTATGCCGACCTAGGCACCTTTATTGGCGTGACGCCCTATCTGGGCGGTGGCCTTGGTATGACACGCCTGTCCTACGGCGCTTTGTCCAACGTTGCCGAATGCTATGACGCGACAGGCGCGGCAATTGCGGGCTGCGGCTACACGGCAACCCATCCAGGCGCTAATTCCTGGCGTTTCACCTGGGCGCTTATGGCTGGCGCATCTTACGACCTGAGCAAGAACCTCAAGTTTGATCTTGGCTATCGTTACGCCCATACATCGGGCGGCGACATGTTCGGCTTTGACGCCCCAACTGCCGCCCTCGGCGCAACCGGCGTGCAGGGCACCGAAGACGGCTTCTCCACCCATCAGATCAAAGCTGGCGTGCGTTATTCCATCTGGTGATATTGCACAGCGACCTATGCCATTGGCCGGGCTTCATGCCCGGCCTTTTCGTATTGAGGGCAGAAAATGTCGCAGGTGAACAATGATGCTTGACGGGCAAAACGCCTTTCCATAAAAGCCGACGCGGGCCACCCCTCCCCAACGAGGGGCCACTATCTGGAAGGATAGCCGCGATGACAGCTACAAAGCCGGGCAACCGTCCCGCAAATCCGAATTTTTCTTCAGGTCCCTGTGCCAAGCGTCCCAACTGGTCGCTGGATGCGCTGAAAGACGCGCCGATTGGCCGCTCACACCGTGCCAAAATCGGCAAGAACAAGCTGAAATTGGCAATCGATCTGACCCGTGAGGTGTTGCAGGTTCCCGCCGAGTGGCGCATCGGAATCGTGCCGGCATCCGATACCGGCGCGGTCGAGATGGCGCTATGGTCTCTGCTCGGCGCGCGCGGCGTCGATATGGTCGCATGGGAGAGTTTTGGCGAAGGCTGGGTGACTGATGTTGTCAAACAGTTGAAACTCAGCAACGCCCGCTCGATCATCGCGCCCTATGGCGAGTTGCCCGATCTCGGCTCAATCAATTTCGACAATGATGTCGTCTTCACATGGAACGGCACCACCTCTGGCGTGCGGGTAGCCAATGCTGATTTCATACCGGCTGACCGCAAGGGTCTGACCATCTGCGACGCCACGTCCGCAGCATTCGCGCAAGAATTGGATTTCGCCAAGCTCGATGTCGTCACATTCTCCTGGCAGAAGGTGTTGGGCGGCGAGGGCGCGCATGGCGTGATCATTCTCTCACCCCGCGCAGTCGAACGGCTGGAGACTTACAAACCCGCTTGGCCGCTCCCAAAGATTTTCCGCCTGACCTCCGGCGGTAAACTGATCGAAGGCATTTTTGCGGGTGAGACCATCAACACGCCGTCGATGCTGTGCGTTGAAGACTACATCGATGCGCTGAACTGGGCAAAATCAGTCGGTGGCCTGAAGGGGCTGATCGGGCGGGCCGATGCCAACGCGGCAGCGCTGAACGCCTTTGTTGATCAGTCGTCATGGCTGAAAAATCTGGCCAAGGTTGCGAACACGCGATCCAACACGTCGGTGTGCGTAACCATTAGCGATCCGGACATACTGGCGCTCGACAAGGACGCCCAAGCCAATTTTGCCAAGTCCATTGCCGCGCAGCTTGAAAAGGAAGGCGTCGCCTATGACATCGGCTCCTACCGCGATGCGCCAGCAGGTTTGCGCATCTGGTGCGGTGCAACGGTTGAGACGAGCGATGTCAAGGCGCTGACCGCATGGCTGGACTTCGCGTTTGAAACGCAGAAAGCGGCGCTCAAGGCCGCTGCCTAACCCCAAGTTTCCTTCGCCCCGCCTCTTGCGGGGAGAAGGTGGCCCAACGGGCCGGATGAGGGGCAGGGCCAAGTTTTCAGGCAAAGCTCCAAATCTCATTCAAGATGCTTATCCACTGGTTTTCACAGGCAAACTCCATAAGGCAATTTTTGCGCTGCCCCTCATCCGCCCTTCGGGCACCTTCTCCCCGCAAGAGGCGGGGTGAAGGGGGAGCGCAGTTGAAAGGACAAACACCATGGCACCGCGCGTTCTCGTATCTGACAAGCTTTCCAAAACCGCCGTCCAGATTTTCAAGGATCGCGGCGTCGAGGTCGATTATTTGCCCGATCTGGGCAAAGACAAGGACAAGCTGCTTGAAATCATTGGCCAATATGACGGGCTTGCCATCCGCTCGGCAACCAAGGTCACCGAAAAGCTGATTGGCGCAGCGCCCAATCTGAAAGTGATCGGCCGCGCCGGTATTGGCGTTGACAATGTTGATATTCCAGCTGCTTCGCGCCGCGGCATCATTGTCATGAACACGCCGTTCGGCAATTCAATCACCACCGCCGAGCACGCCATCGCCATGATGTTTGCCGTTGCCCGCCAGCTGCCGGAAGCGGATGCATCAACCCGCGCCGGCAAGTGGGAAAAGAACCGCTTCATGGGCGTTGAAATCACCGGCAAGACGTTGGGCGTCGTCGGCTGCGGCAACATCGGCTCGATTGTCGCTTCGCGCGGCGTCGGCCTCAAGATGCATGTCATTGCATTTGATCCGTTCCTGTCGGAGCAGCGCGCCGCAGATCTTGGCGTCGAAAAGGTCGAGCTGGAAGAACTGTTCACCCGCGCCGATTTCATCACCCTGCACACGCCGCTGACCGACAAGACCCGCAATGTCATTTCCGCTGAGGCCATCGCCATGATGAAACCCGGCGTGCGCATCATCAACTGCGCGCGTGGCGGCCTGATTGACGAGAAGGCGCTCTATGACGCGCTGAAATCAGGCAAGGTCGCAGGCGCAGGTCTTGATGTCTTCGAAACGGAACCGGCTACCGACTCGCCGCTGTTCGGCTTGGACAATGTCGTGTGCACGCCCCATCTTGGCGCATCGACCTCGGAGGCGCAGGAGAATGTCGCCCTGCAGGTCGCCGAGCAGATGTCAGAATACCTCGTCAAGGGTGCGGTTTCCAACGCCATCAACATGCCCTCGATCACCGCGGAAGAAGCGCCGCGCCTGAAGCCCTACGTCAAGCTGGCCGAATGCCTTGGCGCATTCGTCGGCCAAGTCACCGACGAGCCAATCCAGG
>JBAVTG010000243.1:0-1931 GCA_049696015.1 Rhizobiaceae bacterium
GGCGATGCGCTTGGCCGCGTATCCTCGCTGTTTTGGCTGCGGGCAGGGGCGCATTCCAATGATGCCATTGAAGCGCTGGAGCGGGAGATCGCACCTGCCATGTCGCGGCACTATTCGGGTATCTCGATGAACGCCAAGCTGTTTGCCCGTATCGATGCACTTTACCGAGATCGTGAAAAGCTGGCGCAAGACACTGAGACCCGCCGCGTTATTGAAAAAAGCTGGAAGGGTTTTGTCCGCTCCGGCGCAAAACTGGATGGGCCAAGCCAGAAACGATTTGCCGCAATCAACGAGCGGCTGTCGGTGCTTGGCGCGGCTTTTGGCCAAAATGTGCTGGCGGACGAAAAGATCCCGGCGCTGCTGCTCACATCAGGCAATGATCTTGCCGGACTGCCCGAATGGCTGACCGCAGCGATGGCATCGGCGGCCGGGGAGCGCGGCCATGGCGGCAAGTTCGCTGTCACCCTGTCGCGCTCGATCATTGAACCATTCCTGACATTTTCGACGCGGCGCGATCTGCGCGAAGCTGCGTTCAACGCCTGGACCAAGCGCGGCGAGCGCGATGGGGTTAACGACAACCGGCCGGTCGTGACCGAAACGCTGGCGCTGCGGGCCGAAAAGGCCAAGCTCCTCGGCTACCCGTCTTTTGCCGCCTTCAAGCTGGATGACACGATGGCAAAGACGCCGGCTGCGGTAACGGATTTGCTTGGCAATGTCTGGAGCCGCGCGGTCAAGCGCGCCTTGCAGGAAGAGCAGGCGCTGGCAGAACTTGCCGCCCGTGAAGGCGCCAACCACGCCATTCGCCCATGGGATTGGCGGCATTATGCCGAAAAGCTCAAGGCTGAACTGTTTGCTTTCAACGAAGACGAAGTGAAGCCGCATCTGGAACTGAACCAGATCATCGAAGCTTGCTTTGCCGTTGCCTCACGCCTGTTTGGATTGAAAATCGAGGAGCAAAAGGGCGTTGCGGCCTGGCACCCGGATGTGCAGGTGTTCACAGTCAAGGATGCGGCGGGCGCTGAGATCGGCCTGTTCCTCGGTGATTATTTCGCCCGTTCGTCCAAGCGCTCGGGCGCGTGGATGAGCGCATTGCAGGACCAGCACCGTCTTGGGCAGGGATCAAAGCCGATCATCTACAATGTGATGAATTTCGCCAAGGCGCCGGATGGCGAGCCCACGCTGTTGTCGTTTGATGATGCGCGCACGCTGTTCCACGAGTTCGGCCACGCGCTGCACGGGTTGTTATCCGATGTCACTTGGCCATCCGTATCGGGCACATCCGTCAGCCGCGATTTTGTTGAATTGCCATCGCAGCTTTATGAGCATTGGCTGAGCGTGCCCGAAGTGCTGGAGCGCCATGCCCTTCACCACAAAACCGGCAAGCCGATGGACAAGGCGCTGATTGCCAAGATCAAGGCAGCGCGCAATTTCAACTCGGGCTTCCAGACGGTTGAGTTTGTGTCTTCGGCGCTGGTCGATATGGATGCTCACAAAGGCGGCCCTGTCGATGATCCGATGGGACAGGAGGCGGCGCTTTTGGAATCGCTTGCGATGCCGGCCTCGATCACCATGCGCCACCGCACGCCGCATTTCTCCCATGTCTATTCCGGAGACGGCTATTCAGCCGGCTACTACTCTTACATGTGGTCCGAAGTGCTCGATGCCGACGCATTCAACGCCTTTGAGGAAACCGGCGATCCGTTTGACCCGGCCATGGCGGAGCGGTTGAAACGCCACGTTTATGCGGCTGGCGGCTCGGTTGATCCGGAAGACACCTACAAGGCGTTTCGCGGGCGCATGCCGACGCCAGATGCCATGCTGGCCAAGCGCGGGCTCAGCTGATGGACATGCAGCTGATCCGGCGCTAGTCTCGCGCCGGGGCGCATATCCTGATTTTGGGGGATGCGCATGGCGGACGTGGATGTCATCAT
>JBAVTG010000244.1:0-4501 GCA_049696015.1 Rhizobiaceae bacterium
TGGCTTTCAAAAATGATGTTGCCCCAGCTTGGCTGCGGCGGTTGCACACCGATGCCGAGGAACGACAGTGTGGCTTCCAGAAGCACGGTCGTTGCAACGCCGAGCGTGCCCCAGACAATGGCCGTCGGCATGAGATGCGGCAGAATGTGCTTGAACAGGATGCGCCCATGCCCGGCGCCCAGCGACCGCTCGGCCAAAATGAAGTCGCGCTCCACCAGCCCGCGTGTTTCGGTGTAGACAATGCGCGCAACCTGCACCCAATTGACCAGCGCAATGACCATGGCGACGATCCAGAGGCTCGGGCGCAGCATCGCGGCGAGCACAATGGCCAGCAGCAGGGCCGGAAACGCCATCATCAGATCCGTGAAGCGCATGAGCACGTTGCCTACCCATCCGCGCATGTAGCCGGCGAGAATCCCGACCATCAGTCCAATGGTCACGGCGATGCCGTTGGCAACCAGCCCGATGACAAGCGACGTGCGCGCGCCAAACAGCAGGCGGGACGAAAGATCGCGGCCGAGCGTGTCGGTGCCCAGCGGGAATTGTGCGCTTGGCGGCAGGGGCGCACCTTCGAGCGTCAGCCCGTCAAACATCTGTTCATCGGGGCTGTAGGGAGCAATCAGCGGCGCAAAGATTGCCATCAGCACAACGACCGCCACGATCACCAATCCGAAAAGCGCAGCGGGCCTGCGCAGGATCGCTTTCAGCGCGCCCATCAGCCAAACTCCGGCAGGGATTCGGTTCCGGCCAGAAATGAGGCGGCAATGCTCTCCATCGCCACGCGACGGCGCATCGCATTGCTTCGCAACGCCGCGTAAGCATCTTCTTCGGAAAGCTTTCTGGAAGCCATCAAAGCCTTGACCGCACCATGAACCAGCGGTCGCATGCGGATGCGCTCTTCGTAGTGATCCATGCGCTCGCGCACCGCTTTGCGTTCTTCGTGAATGGCTATCGACATGACGAGCGAGGGGTAGACTGCGGACGGGCTAAGCGGCTTGGCAAGGATGGCTCCCGCTCCGACATTCATCGCCCAGGCAATCCGGCTCGGCGCTTCCGAGCCAAGCAATGCGACAACCGGGCAGCTTGCATTCTCTATGCTGCTCCACGGCAGAAGCCCATCCCAGCCCTGGTCGGCATCGACCAGAACAAGGTCCGGCAAATTGCTATCGGACAATGGATCCCACGATATTCCGACGGAAAAGCCGAGCAGCCGCAACTGCCGTATCAGCCGCTCGGTGTTGCTGTCACTGCGATGCAGGATAGTTGCCCGCCAGCCGCTGAAATTCGGTGTTTGCCTCATGAAACTACCCGCAATTGCGGTCGCCTGTTGCTGCGTTGACCGGTCAGGTATGGATCTGCTGCAACAGCTGGAAGTGAGGCGATAATGTCAAAGCCCTTGGTATCGTTGATGCGTCCAAGGTGAAACGGCAGCGCAGCGTGGTGCGTATCAGTGTCAATCCGGATAGGACCAAGCACCGTGGCAGAGGTCGCCGAATAAAGTTGATGGCGCACGGCCAACGGCTCGTCCGTTCCGGCGCTATGGATTGCTTCAATGCACAATTTGACGGAGGCATAGGCGCCAGCGAAGATGTTGGAGATACGCCGCTCGATGCCAAACTTTTCAGCAAAGACATGCTTGAAAGTGCGGTTATCGTCCGTGTCCAAGCTGTCGAAATAACAAGCCGCCGCCATCTGACCGACTCCATCGAGCGGGCCCAGATCGTCCAGTTCGCATTCGCTCAAGTCGCAGCTCACAACCGGGCACTTTTCCGGCTTGAAGTCAGCATTGCGCTCGCCCAGTTCACGCATCGCGGCGAGGAATGCGTAGCTCGATGGACCGATCAGATTGTTCAACACAAAGCTAGGATGCGTCCGTTCAATGTCTCCAATGAGGCGGTCCACGGCTGTTTCTTCAAACGGCAGACAACGCTCGCCCAGCACCTCGCCGCCCGTTGCATTGATCAGTTCACGGGCAAGCCGGTTCATCTCCCAGCCCCAGACATAATTGGCGCCGACGAGATATGGACGATTGCCGAAGCGCGGCAAGAGATAGTCGAACATCGGGATCAGATGCTGGTTCGGGCACGCACCCGTGTAGATGACATTGGCGTTCGCCTCGAAACCTTCATAGGGACACGTGTACCAGAGCAGTCCGTCGTGCTTTTCCACCACCGGAATGATTTCCTTGCGCGCCGCTGAGGTGATGGTGCCGATGATGTGGCGGCACCCGACATCACGTAACATCGAGCGCGCGCCTTCGACATAGTCATTCATATTGCCTTGCGGATCGATATACACCGGCTCGACCAGCCCGGGCAGGATTCGGGCACACTGCTCAATGGCAAACTGCGCCCCGTCGCGGCACTCGCGGCCGATGGCGGCATAGGGCCCGGTGGTTGAAAACAGAATGCCGATCTTGAACGTCTTGCGCATCGAACCGCCAAATAAAAAACCCCACGATGCGGTTCCGCTTGTCACGGAGCATCATGGGGCCGAACTGCCCAGTGACCGCCAAGGGTCATTTAATAGGATGCCGAACCTCAGTATCCCTAAAATGGATTGAAGTACGCGAACCTACTGCTTGTCAAGCGGGCATTGAACCTGAAAGTCAGAACTGCCGGATACTGGAGCAGGTAACGTGCGCTTAAATTACTGTTTTCGCATAGCAAATTGACGCGAACCCAATTCCGTCCATCTCGTGTTGATGGCCGTTGAGGCAGCAAAGCGAGGAGCTTGCGCCGAGGAACATGACAGCGGCAATCCAGGTACCGATGAGGCGTCCGAGCCAGCCTTTTTTGCCTTCAGTCTGTTCGCCTTCCGCAATGACCGCCGGGCCGCCGACGATTTCGCCGAACTTTTCAAAGAAATCACCGGCAAGCTTCTTGGCTGTTCCGTCAATCAACCGGCTGCCAAGTTGGGCGAGCTTGCCACCGATGTCGGCGTTGACCGTGTAATGCAAAATTGTGGCGTCGCCATCGGCTTCCAGCGAGACTTTCGCGCCGCCTTTGGCAAAGCCGGCCATGCCGCCGGAGCCTTCGCCGGAAATCGTATAACCGTTTGGCGGATCGAGATCCGACAGCGTGACTTTGCCGGCGAAACTCGCCTTCACCGGACCGACACGCAAGGTGACCTTGGCGTTCATTTCGGTATCGGACGTCTTTTCGATTGAGTCGCAGCCGGGGATGCATTGGCGCAGCACATCCACGTCGTTCAGCGCGGCATAAACCGCCTCACGCGAGGCTTCGATGCGCTGGGAGCCGTTCATGTCCATAGTGGTTTCCTTAAGCTGTGCGTTGTCCGCGGCGGCGGAATTCGATGATTTCGGCGATGATGGAAAAGGCGATTTCGTCGGGCGTGATCGCGCCGATGTCGAGACCCGCTGGAGCGCGGATGCGATCAAGGTGGAGCGCATCGACCCCGCTTTCAGCCAGCGCTTTTTTCAAGACAGCTGCTTTCTTGCGCGAGCCCACGAAGGCGAGATAAGGCGCAGGTGCTTCCACTACGGCTTTCAGCGCGGCGCTGTCGCCTTTGCCTTGTGTGGCAACGACGATGAAGCCGCGCTCAGTTCCGTCGATTGGTATGTCAAACCCTTCAACCACGCGGTCTGCGTTTGCAAAACCGCCATGCTCAGTGGCAGGTGCGCAGACCGTGGTGAAGAAACCCATGCGTTGGCCGAGATCGGCGATGGCAATGGCGACCGGGGATGAGCCCAGAATCGCGAGGCTTGGCTTTGGCAAGATTGCCTCCACAAAAATATCCATGGTGCCTTGGCTCGGGCAGGAATTTTTGGCGTAGAGCACACCGTCGCGCATCTCGCCCGCCGCCACCTGCTGACCTTGCAGCAAGTCTTCCGGCTGGACGCTGATCAGGCGCGGCTGACCGTCTGCCAGCGCTTCACGCGCTGCCTTGAGAACTGCGCCGCGGGCGCATCCGCCGCCGATCCAACCGCCAGATATGCTGCCGTCGCCAAGGATCACGGCCTTCGCGCCAGCCTTGGCGGCCGTGACAGAAACCGTACGCACGACAGTCGCCAGCGCAAAGGGTTCGCCCTTGGCTTTATAGTCATTCACAAGATCAAGAATGTCGGGCTGTCTCACGATGTTCAGATCCTCGCCAGATAGGGTTCGAGCGCTTCCAGGCTTTGCAAGTTGTGCGCAGGTGCAAACAGATCGATATACGGAAGCGCGGCCTTCATGCCTGCGGCTTCCGGCGCATAGTCTTGCCAACCGATCATCGGGTTGAGCCAGGCAATGCGCTTGCAGCGGCGGCGCAGCGCCCGCATTTCTTCACCAAGATTTTCCGGGGTTCCGGTGTCATAACCGTCGGAAACAATCATAACACAGGTGCGCGATGTAATGCAGCGTTTTGCGTGCCAGCGGTTGAAGGTGGCAAGGCTTTCGCCAATGCGTGTGCCACCGCCCGTGCCTTGCGCCAGAATCGACATGCGCTCCATCGCGCGCTGGGCATTCTTTTCGCGCAGCGCGGGCGAGATGTGGATGAG
>JBAVTG010000245.1:0-22841 GCA_049696015.1 Rhizobiaceae bacterium
AATCAACGAAGGCAAGATCACTGATTTCAATCAGCTTGGCGTCAAGGCAATCGACGACAAGACTCTTGAGATTACGCTTGAACAGCCTTCGCCCTACTTTATCGGCGCGCTGACCCACTATACGGCGTTCCCGTTGCCCAAGCATGTCATTGATGCCAAGGGCGCGGATTGGGTGAAGATCGAAAACATTGTCACCAACGGGCCCTACAAGCCGACTGAATGGGTGCCGGGCTCGCATGTCGCCTCTGTCAAGAACGACAAGCACTATGACGCGGCCAACATCAAAATTGACGGTGTCCGCTATGTCACGCTAGAGGACAATGCGGCAGCGTTGAAGCAATACCGTGCGGGCGAGTTTGATATTCTCACGGATTTTCCAAAAGATCAGTACCAGTGGATCCAGGAAAACCTGCCGGGCCAGGCCCATGTCGTGCCGTTCGCAGGTCTCTATTATTACGTCGTCAACTCAACCAAGCCACCGTTTGACAATGCCAATGTGCGCAAGGCGCTGTCGATGGCGGTCAACCGCGAAGTGATCGGTCCGCAGATTTTGGGTACGGGCGAACTGCCTGCTTACTCTTGGGTGCCGCCCGGCATGTCGGGTTATGGAGATCCTGTGACTGTCGACTGGAAAGGCCTGTCCTATGGCGACAAGGTAACCGAAGCCAAAAAGCTTCTTGCCGAGGCCGGCATCACACCAGAAAAGCCGCTAAAAGCCCAGCTTCGCTATAACACCAATGACAATCACAAGCGCATTGCTGTCGCGATTGCCGCAATGTGGAAGCCTCTCGGCGTTGAGATTGAGCTCTATAACACCGAAACCAAAGTGCATTATGACGAAATGCAGCGTGGTCTGGTTGAAATCGGCCGCGCGGGCTGGCTTGCCGATTACAATGATGCCGATAATTTCCTGTCGCTCCTGAAGACCGGCATTGAGCATAACTACGGCAAATGGTCGAATGCCGAGTACGACAAGCTGCTTGAAGACGGCAACAAGGAGCAGGATCAGGCCAAGCGCGCCGAACTGTTCCACAAGGCCGAAAAGATCGCGCTCGACAATTCGGCGGCGATCCCGATCTACTATTATCTCTCCGAAAACATCGTCTCTCCCAAGATCAAGGGCTTCCAGGATAACGCGTTCGACATTCATCGCACCCGCTGGCTGGAAAAGAGCGAATAGCATGGACATTGCCCCTTCCCTGCTCGTCGGGGAGGGGCGTTCAAGCCCATGTTTTCATATGCATTCAAACGCTTGTTATCCACCATCCCGGTCCTCTGGATCGCGGTGACGGTATCCTTTTTCGTGCTGCGTCTTGCGCCCGGCGGGCCGTTTGACGGAGAGCGTCCACTGCCGCCTGCCATATTGAAAAATCTTGCCGCGCATTACAATTTGGACAAGCCGCTGATCGAGCAATACCTCATCTATGTCGGCAACGTGCTGCAAGGCGATCTCGGACCGTCCTTCGTCAACTCCGACTTCACGGTCTCGGAGCAACTGATGATCGGCGTGCCTTACACATTCACTGTCGCCTCGCTGGCGATAGTGTTTGCCGTCATCATCGGTGTTGCTGCTGGCTGTATGGGGGCGATCTATCAGAACAAGATGCCGGATTACCTGATTGGCTTCGTCATTCTCACTGGCCTTGTGCTGCCCAATTTTCTGGTCGCGCCGATCCTGCAGCTGGTGTTTGGCGTCAAACTTGGTTGGCTGCCTGTCGCGGGCTGGGGCACGGGCGGTTTGCGCAATCTGGTGCTGCCGGTGGTGGTTCTGACGTTGCCGCATGCCGCACGCATTTCGCGGCTGATGCGCGGATCCATTATTGAGGTGATGAACGCCAACTATATCCGCACTGCGCGAGCCAAAGGCATCGGGCCAAGGCTCACCGTCATGCGCCACGCCATCAAGCCGGCGCTGATGCCGGTCGTCTCCTATCTCGGTCCCGCCGCGTCCTATCTGCTCACCGGCTCGCTGGTGGTGGAGACCGTGTTTGGCCTTCCCGGCATAGGCAAATACTTTATCACCGCAGCGCTTAACCGCGATTATGGCATGGTGCTGGGAACAGTCATTTTCTACATGGTGCTGATCGTCATCCTCAATCTCCTCGTTGATGTCGCCTACGCGTTCCTCGATCCGAAAGTGAGGACGCGATGACAGCGCTCACCCCGCGGCGCGATGATTTTGCCGCAGACCTCGAAGCCGAGGCGCTAACCGGCAAAGCGCGCTCCCTTACCGGCGATGCGCTCGCCCGCTTCCTGCGCAACAAGGCGGCGATGGTGTCCGTCTTTATGTTGACACTGCTCATTCTCTCTGCGCTCATTGGTCCGTCGCTGCTGCCCTTCAACTATGAGGAGCCAGACTGGGCCGCCTTCCGTGCGCCGCCCTCGTGGGAAAGCGGCCATTATCTTGGCACTGACCAGAATGGCCGCGACCTGATGGCCCGCGTGCTTTATGGCACCCGCGTTTCACTTGCCGTGGCGCTGATTGCCACACTCGTTTCGGTGGTCATCGGCGTCTTCTACGGGGCGGTGTCGGGCTATCTTGGCGGGCGCATTGACATGGCCATGATGCGCTTTGTCGACATCATGTATGCGCTCCCCTACATCCTGTTCGTCATCCTGTTGATGGTCATTTTCGGGCGTAATGTGTATCTCCTGTTTGCGGCCATCGGCGCGCTGGAATGGTTGACCATGGCGCGCATCGTGCGGGGCCAGACGCTGTCGATCAAGGAGCGCGAGTTTGTCGAGGCGGCGCGTGCCGCTGGCCAGACGCAGTTCAAGATTATCCGCAAACACATCATCCCGAACCTTGCCGGACCGGTAGTTATCTATGCTGCGCTTACGGTGCCGGAAATCATCGCCACGGAAAGCTTTCTCTCTTACCTGGGCTTCGGCGTGCAAGAGCCGCTGACTTCGCTTGGAACGCTGATAGCGGAAGGCACGGAAGTGTTTGAAATCCTGCCCTGGCTGCTGCTCGGTCCGGGCTTTGTCCTCGTCACGCTGCTTTTAAGCCTGCTGTTCATCGGTGATGGTTTGCGCGACGCTTTCGATCCGAAGGACCGCTGAGATGTCTGCTCCGCTGTTTGAACTCAGGG
Organism: Rhizobiaceae bacterium; assembly: GCA_049696015.1. GTDB lineage: Bacteria > Pseudomonadota > Alphaproteobacteria > Rhizobiales > Rhizobiaceae > JANMEX01. Next base: position 3,093 of record JBAVTG010000245.1, read on the forward strand.
ACTACAGCGTCACCTTTGCGACACCGGAAGGTCAGGTCCCTGCAGCCGAGCGGATAAACCTGTCGATCAATCCCGGCGAGCGCCTTGCAATCGTCGGAGAGTCCGGATCGGGCAAGAGCCAGACTTTCCTTGGCGCACTTGGCCTTCTGGCGCGCAACGGCAAGACTACCGGCGCGGCGCTGTTTGAAGGCAAGAACCTCATCGGGATGACCACCGGTGAACTGGACACGATCCGCGGCAGTGACATCACCATGGTGTTTCAGGATCCAATGACTGCGCTCAATCCGGTGCTGCGCATTTCGCGCCAGCTCACCGAAATTGTCGAAGTCCACACGGGCGCAACCAATGCCGAGGCCTCACGCCAGGCGCTGGAGATGCTCGCCAAGGTCGGCATTCCCGATCCTGAAAAGCGCTTCAATGTCTATCCGCATGAATTGTCCGGCGGCATGCGCCAGCGCGTTGTCATCGCCATGGCGCTTCTCAACAAGCCGAAGCTTCTCATTGCCGACGAGCCGACCACGGCGCTGGATGTCACCGTGCAGGCGCAGATCCTTGACCTGTTCCGTAACTTGACCTCCGAACTTGGCGCGGCCTTGGTCATCATCACACACGACATGGGCGTTGTCGCCGGTCTGGCTGACCGTGTCGCGGTCATGTACGGCGGGCGGCTGGTCGAAGAGGCGTCCGTAGATGCGATCTTCGAGAACCCGCAGCACCCCTACACACGCGCGCTCCTCAATTCGATCCCGCGCCCGGAACTTTCGGTGTCGCAGATGCAAGCCATTCCGGGCCGTCCGCCCAATCTTTTGCGCCTGCCGCAAGGCTGTGCCTTCTCGCCGCGCTGTGTGTCACGGACAGACATTTGCATGACGGCCCGGCCTGAGTTGCTGCTGACCTCGGCCGGGCACGGCGCCGCCTGTTTCAACCCGATTGCCGCCAGAGCGGAGGCCGACGCGTGACCAAGCCGCTGTTGCAAGTCGATAACCTCACCACGCGGTTTTCCGTCCGCTCGGGGAAGATGTTCGGAAAGGCGCTGACGCTGACCGCCGTTGATGACGTCTCATTCATCCTCAACGCCGGTGAGACGCTCGGCATCGTCGGCGAGTCCGGTTCAGGCAAATCGACACTTGGCCGCTCCGTGTTGCGTCTTGTGGAGGCGCAAGCGGGCAAAGTGGTCTGGCAAGGCGGCGATCTTTTGAAGCTGCCTGACGAAGCGATGCGCAAGGCGCGGCGCGACATGCAGATCATCTTTCAGGATCCGCTCGCCTCGCTCGATCCGCGCATGACAGTCGCCGACATTATCGCCGAGCCCTTGCAGATCGCCGAGCCAAATCTGACCCGCACTGAGCGCCTTGAAGAAGTGCAGAAAATCATGGCCGCCGTCGGCCTCGCGCCTGAAATGGTCAACCGCTATCCGCACGAGTTTTCCGGCGGCCAAGCCCAGCGCATCGGCATTGCGCGCGCCATCATAACCAGGCCCAAATTGATCGTTTGCGATGAGCCGGTTTCGGCGCTTGATGTTTCCATTCAGGCGCAGATCATCCAGTTGCTCAACCGGTTGCGCAGCGAACTTGGCCTTGCGATGATTTTCATCAGTCATGACCTGTCAGTCGTTCGCCTCGTCTGCGACAAGGTGATGGTGCTCTATCTTGGCCGCGTTGTTGAATCAGGACCGGCGGCAGATGTGTTCAGCCATCCCCGCCACCCCTATTCGCAAGCGCTTCTCTCCGCCGTTCCGCTACCCGACCCCAGGCTTGCCCGTCTGCGCCAGCGTGTCATCCTGCAAGGCGATCCGCCCTCGCCAATCAACCCGCCTTCCGGCTGCGTGTTCCGGACGAGGTGCTCTTTCACCAAGGATATATGCGCAGCGGAGCGTCCGGCGCTGGAAAGCTTCGCGCATGCGGCTGCTTGTCATTTTGCCGGGCGTTTGGGGTAAGCGGCGACAGGACTTTTGCCGAGTATTGTTCAATTTTTCTTACTGATCTACACTTACAATCGAGATGGAGTTCTGATTTGGATTTGGCGATGTTTATCGTGCCGCGTTTGGAGGAAGTCACATGAGCCTCTTTTACAATACTGATCCCATAGCCCCGGCGACAGATCCTGCGCTGAATAGCGAATTCACCGCCCCATTTCCCATGGTTATGCTGGAATTGGCAAAGACGCCGAATGAGTGGATCACTGAGAATTTTATTCTGTTCCGATTTCAACAAGCGACATTCACGACGACATTTTCTGGCTCAGGACTGACCTATGGCACGTCGGCAACCGGCGCTGTAGTGATGACCGGTGGCACGATTTCGACCATCGTTTCAGAATCAGAATCGAGTTTGTCGTTACCGCCTTCCTATGCCCGCCATAGCCTCAGCATTTCTGGCGGCAGCTACGATGCGGCAACCATTCAAAGCTTCATTACCGCTGGCGACGAGCCCGGCTACTGGGATTATCTGACAGCTGGTGACGATGTGTTTGTCGTCGCCAGCGGCGAAGATATTGTCCGCGCCGGTGCTGGTAACGACGCTGTCTATGTCAACGGAACAGGTGACAAAACGATCTATGGCGGCACCGGGTCAAACGCGATTTACGCCACCGCTGGTAATGATCTGATCGTTTCGGGCAGTTTGACAGCTGCAACGCTCGATCCAAGCCTTTGGAGCGTTGCTGACGGCGGTGCCGGCAATGATGTCCTGTTGGCCGGCTATGGCTCCAACGGATTTCTGACAGGCGGCGCAGGCCATGACGCGCTGGTCGATGGTGCCGGAACAGATGTGCTCAATGGCGGCGCGGGTTTTGACTACATGGTCGCAGGCACCGGCACGAACTATTTCATGTTCGAATCCGACTCCTTCGTCGCAGGTGAGTATGACGCCATTGCCTCATTCACATCCGCAAACAACTTTGCCGGAATCGCCGCCGCCTATGCCGGGGCCATGACCACCGGCCAATATGGCACAACCGCCGGTCTGCACTTCGCGCTCGGCGGCGGGCAGTATTATTCGATCTATTTCTACGACACGGCGCTGGCAGACGTGACAAGCCATTTGTTCTATATCTGAGGGTGCAGAAAAGTAAGATTGACCTTAATTTTGAGGAGCATCCATGAGCCTATTTTACAATACTGATCCTATAAGCCCGACGAACAGCTATTCTGTTGCCAATGAATTCGTAGCGCCATTTTCATACGCCTCGGGGACTCCTCCTAGAGTTTTTCGGGAATTGGCGATAACGCAGAACGAATTAATTATAGAGGGTCTATTTCTGTCGCGTTTTGAGGTCGGAGGTTTCACAACAACCTTTTCCGGCTCAGAGCTGACATACAGTGTCTCTGCGTCGGGCGAACAGCAGATGACTGGCGGAAATATTTCGATCATTATTGCAGAATATGATTTTGGCTATGCTCTTTCCTTCCCGCCAATTAATATCCATTACAGACTCAGCATTTCTGGCGGCAGCTACGATGCGGCAACAATCCAGGGCTTTATCACTGCCAATGACGAAGCTGGTTACTGGGATTATCTGGCGGCGGGCGACGATACGTTCGTTGTTGCCAGCGGCAATGATCTTGTTCGTGCCGGGGCCGGCAATGACTCAGTTTATGTCAACGGCTCAGGTGACAAGACGATCTATGGCGGCACCGGGTCTAACGTGATTTATGCCGGGATCGGCAATGATCTAATTGTTTCAGGCAGCTTGACCGTTGCGGTGCTTGATCCAAGCTTGTGGAGCATCGCCGATGGCGGCGCGGGCAATGACATCCTCTTGGCCGGTTATGGCTCCAATGGGTTATTGAAGGGCGGCGCCGGCCACGATGCGCTCGTCGATGGAGCCGGAACAGACGTGCTCAACGGCGGCGCCGGATTTGATTATATGGTCGCAGGCACCGGCACGAACTATTTCATGTTCGAATCCGACTCCTTCGCCGCCGGTGAGTATGACACCATCGCTTCGTTCACCTCAGCCAACAACTACGCTGGTATTGCTGCGGCTTATGCCGGGGCGATGACCACCGGCCAATATGGCACAACCGCCGGTCTGCACTTCGCGCTCGGCGGCGGACAATATTATTCGATCTATTTCTACGACACGGCGGTCGCGGATGTGACCAGCCATGTGTTTTTTATCTGAGAGGTTTGAACTCAGCATTACTTTGATGTTGGTGATCCCGACTGGATTCGAACCAGTGGCCTAAAGTTTAGGAAACTTTCGCTCTATCCACCTGAGCTACGGGACCATTGGGTGTGACATAGCGAAAAGTGCTGCCCGCGCCAAGACCAATCACGTCACGCCAGCGCCGTCTCTGCCAGCGCTACCCAATAGCTGATGCCGTGCGGGATGGCGTCGTCGTTGAAGTCATAATCGGGGTGGTGCAGGAAGGCACTGTCGCCATTGCCCATGAAGATGAACGCGCCGGGGCGGGCTTCCAGCATGTAGGAGAAATCCTCGCCGCCCATGACCGGCGCAACGTTGGGGTTGACGCTGGCGGCGCCCGCAACCGAAGTGGCGACCTTGATCGCAATATCTGTTTCCAGCGGATGGTTGCTTGTCACTGGATAGCCACGCATGATCATGACGCTCGCTTCTGCCCCGAATGTTTGCGCCACCATTGCGGCAACATGGCGGATACGAGTCTCTGCGTCTTCACGCACGGGGCTGTCCAGGGTGCGAAATGTCCCGCGCAGCTCGGCTGATTGCGGGATAACGTTGTAGGCATCGCCTGCGTGGAACTGCGTGACAGAGATCACCAGCGAGGCGAGCGGGTTGGTCGAGCGGGACACAATTGTCTGCAGCGCTGTGACCATCTGCGCGCCGATCATGACCGGATCAACCGTTTGGTGCGGCATGGCTGCATGGCCGCCTTTGCCTGTGATGGTGATTGTGAACTGGTCGGTCGCCGCCATAATGCCGCCCTTGCGGGTGGCAAATTCGCCGACGGGAAGGCCCGGAAGATTATGCAGGCCATAGACTTCACGGATGGCAAAACGGTCCATCATCCCGTCATTGACCATTTCGCGCCCGCCGCCGCCGCCTTCTTCGGCAGGCTGGAAGATCACCGCCACCGACCCGCGGAAATTGCGTGTTTCGCACAGGTGCTTTGCCGCGCCGAGCAGCATGGCTGTATGGCCGTCATGGCCGCAGGCATGCATCTTGCCGGAAACGGCCGATGCGTGCGGCAGGCCGGTGGTCTCCTTGATCGGCAGCGCGTCCATGTCAGCGCGCAGGCCAATGGACGGCCCGTGGCCATGGCGGCCCTTGATCACACCGACCACTCCAGTGCGGCCGATGCCGGTCACCACCTCATCGCAGCCGAATTCCTTCAGCTTGTCGGCGACGAAGGCGGCAGTCTTGTGCACCTCAAACAGAATCTCGGGGTTCTGGTGCAGGAACCGGCGCCATTTGCTCACTTGCCCCTGCATCTCGACGGCACTGTTCAAAAGCGGCATTGCACACCTGGTTCAAATAAATCCATGGCTGCAGCTTCTGGCGCTCTGCCATTTGCCTGCCACATACGCTAGATAGCCACTTGGCGCGTCGGCGTGAAGCCTGCGCAGCAAACAATCGGACAATCGCGACATTCCATGGCCCGTTTGACACATTCCTTTCGAAGCCTCCTCATCGCATCGGCACTTTGCGCTGCGGCCACGCAGGCCCATGCCGCCGCATCGATCCTGATCGATGTTCAGACTGGCGTTGTGTTGGCAGAGGACAACGCCAACCAGCGCTGGTTTCCAGCCTCGCTCACCAAACTGATGACCGCCTACATTGCGCTGTCGGCTGTTCGGGACGGCAAACTCGCAATTGATGGACCAATCACGATCAGCGCCAATGCTGCCAAGCAGCCGCCGAGCAAGATGGGCTACAAGCCGGGCAACAGACTCAGCCTCGACAATGCGTTGAAGATCATGCTGGTCAAATCGGCCAATGATATCGCTGTCGCCGTCGGCGAGGCGGCTGGCGGGGTGGATTATCCCAAAGCGATGAATGCCGCTGCTGCCAAACTTGGCATGGCAAGCTCCAACTTCACCAACGCCAACGGCCTGCATTCGCCGCAAAATTACACCACTGCGCGTGATCTAGCCGTGTTGACCCGGGCTTTGCGCAGCGAGTTTCCGCAATATGCGTCCTATTTCGGCATTGAGGCGATCAAGTACGGCGACACACTCGAACGCAATTACAACATCCTTCTCGGGCGCTTTGCCGGTGCGGACGGGATGAAAACCGGCTTTGTCTGCGCCTCCGGCTTCAATGTCGTTGGCACGGCAACGCGCGACGGGCGCACACTTGCCGCCATTGTGCTTGGCGAAGACAGCCAGGTTGCCCGCGCGGAAAAGGCTGCCAATCTTCTGGCTTCCGGGTTTGACAAACCAGTGTCTGGACCAACATTGGATGACTTGAAACCGCAACCCGGTGAGGCCAGACCGGCAAAAGACATGCGTGCCGAAGTCTGTACCGAGGCCGCCGCGGCCGACCGGTGGGACGGGCGCGAGATTGACGGGCGGGTGACGTTCTCGACACCCTATATTGGCAAGATGGAGCGCGATCCGAAGTTTGAGTTGGTTGGCCTGTTGCCGACGAAATCTGCTGACGGCTGGCCGCTGGTCGTTCCGGTTCCCAAGGCCCGCCCGGCGTACGCACCAGCCAAAGCGGCAACGCCGCTGGAAGGCGCTGCATTGCGTCCCGCCATTCCTGCCGCTCCGAAGAACAAGACGAATTGACCTGATGAGCGCCTTCCCCATTCCGGTCAGTGTCCTCACCGGCTTTCTCGGCTCCGGCAAGACAACGCTGCTCAACCGCTTGCTGAAAGATCCGGCGTTGTCGGACACAGCGGTCATCATCAATGAATTCGGCGATGTCGGGCTTGATCATTTGCTGGTCGAGCAGGCGGATGAGGGCATCATTGAATTATCCGACGGCTGTCTGTGCTGCACCGTGCGCGGCGCGCTGGTGGACACTTTGTCTGACCTGATCGAGCGGGTGCAGACCGGCCGCGCGTCGTTGAAGCGGGTCATCATCGAGACAACAGGTCTGGCTGACCCAGCGCCGGTGCTACAGTCAATTATGGGCCATCCGGTGATGTTGCAGGCCTATCGTCTTGACGGCGTCCTGACGACGGTTGACGTGGTCAACGGCATGGCGACGCTTGATGCCCACGCAGAGGCCGTCAAACAGGTGGCGATGGCCGATCGCATCATTCTAACCAAGACTGATCTGCCGGATGCATCGTCCGGATTGGATCTCTTGAAAGCGCGGCTGAAGCGCCTCAACCCCGGCGCGCCGATCATCGATGCGCCGTCGGGCGAGGCGGGCGTCGCCGAGCTATTTGAGTGCGGATTGTACAATCCGCAGACCAAGACGCCGGATGTGCAGCGTTGGCTTAATGAAGAAGCGTACCGAGACCGCGAAACCGAGCGGCACGGGCTAGATGGCGACCATCATCACCATGTCCATGATCATCACGACCACCACCACCATGATCTGAACCGGCATGACCGCTCGATCCGCTCTTTCTCGCTGGTCCATGACCAGCCGATTCCTTCGGCCACCATCGACATGTTCCTGGATTTGCTGCGCTCAACGCAGGGCGAGAACCTGCTGCGCATGAAGGGCATCATCTCTTTGAGCGAGGAGCCAGAACGGCCACTGGTTATCCATGCCGTGCAGAAACTGATGCACCCGCCGGTGCGGCTGAAAGCCTGGCCGGACAGCGATCACCGGACGCGGCTGGTGATCATCGGCAAGGATTTGCCGGAATCCTATGTGCGCGATTTGTTTGCTGCTTTCACCGGCATGCCGGTCATTGATCGTCCTGACAAGGCTGCGATTGAGGACAATCCGTTGGCAATTCCAGGTTTCAGCCGCTAGCCGCCATTCCTGATCGTAAAGCGGTGGCCGCCGTCAACCTTGTCGCAGGCGAGGATCGAATGACCATACTCGGCGCAAAAATGCGGAACATCGATCACCGCCAGCGGATCGGTGGTTTCGGCAACCAGCACTGAGCCTTTTTCCGCCTCGGACAAGCGTTTGCGGATTTTCAGCACCGGCATCGGGCAATTGAGGCCGCGCAGATCATAAATCTCGGCCTCAGGAGCCATTGAACGGCCACCAGCGCTTTTTCTTCTTTGCCGGTTCTGCAGCGGCTTGCGCCGGCGCATTCGGGTTTGCCTGCGGAACAGGCACAGCGCTCTCGCCCGCTGCGGCAGTTCCCTGCTCGCCTTCCGCGCTTGCTTTGGTGATCTTGGCTGCATCCGCAACTTTGGCATCCGGCGCTTGTTCCGCCTTGCTATCCGCAGTCTGGAGCGCAGCAGGCGATGATTCCGCCGGTGTCGCTGCTTCGCCGAAGCGGGCATCAACCGGTTCGGCCGCTGTCTCCGGTTTGGCCGCTGCCGTTTCCACAGCCGCCGCTTCTGGCTCAGAGGCGGCCCTTACGGGCGTTGGCAATTGCGCGGTTTTTGCCGGTTTGACCGGCTGCGGCGCCCATTTCTTGGTCAATGGGCGCGACTTGCCGCCCATCACGACGGGGAATGGCGTGTTGGCGAACTTCTTGGCGGCCGAAGCGTAAGCAGTCTCATACCTTGACTGGTAGCTGGCATAAGTCGCAGCGAACGGCGTTGCCGCAGGGGCTGGGCAAGCGCTGTTGATATCAGTCGCCTCTGGACGGTTGAAGGCATATTTCTTTTCACAAAAGCCAACCTTTGCAGGCGTCTTGGTCAGTTCGAAATAGTCGTAGCCTTCCTTGATCATCTGCCAGAAGGCGTAGTCCTTGTGCTTGGAATAGAGCGCCATCTTTTCCGGAGTCATCCGGAACGGGATTGCCTCCAGCATGATTTCCTTCTGGCCGCCGGCAAAGGAATCGCGGGCAAAAGCAAAGACCTCCGAGATGTTTTCATCGGTCAACGAATAGCAGCCGGATGATGAGCATGCGCCGTGGAGCATCAGATGTGCGCCGGAGCGGCCGTGTGCCCGGTCATAGGTGTTGGGGAATCCGGTGTTGATCGACAAATAATACTGCGAGGCGGGGTTCATCTGCGCCGGCTTGATTGCGTAGAAGCCTTCCGGCGCCTGCCGGTCGCCTTCCTTGAATTTTGGACCCAGCGTGCCTGACCAGGCGCAGATGTTGTAGTTCTGGATCATCTCGAACTTGCCGGTGTTCTTCTGCTTCCAGACCTCGACAACATGCTCGTCCTTGATCAGGCGGAAATAGACCGGCGAATTCTTCGCCATGCCTTTCGCCTTCATTTTCGTCAGGATTCTCGCCGGCAGCGGCTTTGTCGCCTTCGGCGTCAAATCGTCAATGCCGCCCTGACAGCCGGCGAATGCCAACAGTCCGACCATGACGAAGATGGAAAGCAACAGTCTTTTCATAGCGGTGCGCTATAGCCCAATTCTTGCAAAAACAAGGCGGAATCCTTACCCCTTGTGGTTACAATTCCGTTACCGGGAAGACATTTAGCCCAATTAAAAGCTGCGGCCAATCGCCAGAAACTTGTCGCGGCGCTCCTGGCGCACATCGCGGCCGCTCTGGCCAAGATCAGCCAGCGCTGCGGCAATGGCCGTTTTGACTGAGGCGATGGCATCGTCCTTGTGGCGGTGCGCCCCGCCAACAGGTTCGGGAATGATCCCGTCAATGACCTTGAGCGCCATGAGATCGTCTGCCGTGATCCTCATGTTGGTGGCCGCATCCTTGGCGCGGGTAGAGTCATGCCACAGAATCGAGGCCGCGCCTTCGGGTGAAATCACCGAATAGATCGCATGTTCAAGCATGTAGACTTTGTTGGCCGTGGCGATGGCAATGGCTCCGCCCGATCCGCCCTCGCCGATAATGACCGATACCAGCGGCACTTTCAGATTAAGGCAGGTCTGCGTCGAGCGGGCAATTGCTTCGGCCTGGCCGCGCTCTTCAGCGCCAATGCCTGGGTAAGCGCCTGCCGTGTCCACCAGTGTCACCACCGGAATGCCGTAACGGTCGGCCAGTTCCATGATACGCACGGCCTTGCGGTAGCCTTCGGGTTTGGCCATGCCAAAATTATGCTTGAGGCGGCTCTTGGTGTCGGAGCCCTTCTCCTGGCCAATCACGGCAACCGGCTGGCCGTCAAATCGGGCAAGACCGCAAATCACGGCGGCGTCCTCGGCAAATTTGCGGTCGCCGGCCAGCGGCGCAAAATCGGTGAAAAGTCCTGCCACAAAGTCGAGGCAGTGCGGCCGGTCAGGGTGGCGTGCAACTTGTGCCTTCTGCCAAGGCGTCAGCTTCTTGTACAAATCCTTCAGGGCGTCCTGCGCCCGCTTTTCCAGCCGCGCAATCTCGTCGCTCACGTCAACCGTGCCGGTTCCGTCCTGCCCCTTCTTGAGTTCGAGGATCTTGCCTTCCAGATCGGCCACCGGCTTTTCGAAATCGAGGTAATTGTACATGGAGCGTGGTTTTTCCCTGACTGCCGCCGGCCAAACGCCCGCCTGAGGCGCGGGCCTCTCTTAAAGGCGCGCCCTTTGAAACTCAATCTTGAAGTTGGACGTGCTGGAGCCTTGTTTCAAGCCTTGTTTTGCACATTGGCCAAAGGATGGTGGTCTTCCACAAGTCTTTGCAGCCGTTCCGACAGCACATGGGTGTAGATTTGCGTCGTGGAGATGTCCGCGTGGCCGAGCAATTCCTGCACAACGCGCAAATCCGCGCCGTTTTGCAAGAGGTGGCTGGCAAAGGCGTGCCGCAGCACATGCGGCGAGAGTTTGGCCGCTGAAATGCCGGCACGTGCGCCCAGCGATTTCAGTTCCCGGGCAAAAACCTGACGCGCCACATGGCCGCTTTCGGATTTGGCCGGAAACAGCCATGGGCTGCCGTCCATGGCGGGATCAAGATTTCGGGCTGTGATCCACACTGCAATGGCCGCCTTCGATTTGGCGGACAGCGGCACCATGCGTTCGCGCCCGCCCTTGCCCTTGAGCAGTATGTATTGCCTGTCAGCCCGGGCCGCTGTTTCCGGCAAGGCCACAAGTTCGGAAACGCGCAATCCCGTCGAATAGAGTGTCTCGACCATGGCGTGCAGCCTTTTAGCCGCAGAAGCCGTGTCCGGTTCCGCATTTGCCGCGTCCTCGGCCATGTCCAGCATCCGCCCGACTGCGTCGACTTCCAAGATTTTTGGCAACGAGCGCTGCCGCTTGGGCGCGTCAACGATGGCTGTCGGGTCGTCGCTGCGGTGCCCTTCGGCGTAGAGAAACTGGTAAAATTGCCGCAGTGAAGACAGGCGGCGCGCTTGCGAGGCGGTAGCAAAGCCGCGTTTGGCCAGGTCCGCCATCGTTGCACGGATGCCGGTCACATCGGCCGAACCCAGCGTCTGGTTCGCCGTTGTCAGCACGGCTGACGTCTCCTCCAAGTCCCGGCGGTAGGCGTCGATCGTGTTTTTCGCCGCGCCGCGCTCGGCGCTCATCATTTCGAGAAAGCTGTCAATCAAGGCCTCGTCACGCACTGATTCAGCCCCCTGTGTCCGGCGCAGCCGGATTGATCTTGTTGGCGGGAATGCGAATGATCATCTCGCCCTGATTGGGCTCCACCAGTGTCGCCAGCGCCACAAGCACGCCGAAAATCACCAGTGCGATCACGGTCATCCAGCTTATCAGGCGCATCAATGTCGGCATTACGGGGTCCGGTGGTTGCGTTGTGCCCGCTTATCGCGCCGGTCCGCAGCGTTGGCAAGCCGCCATGCGCGCTTGACGGGTCGCTGTTTTTGCTGTGGAAACGCCGCAAACGAAAGCTGCGCCACGAGCCATGAGTGATGAAACTGCCCAAAGGGCCGAAGCCCCTGCAATCAAGGCGATGCTCGCCAAGCGTTCGCTTGTGCTGATAGGGCTGATGGGCGCGGGCAAATCGACCATTGGCAAGCGCGTGGCGCAAATGCTTGGCGTGCCGTTCATCGATGCCGATACCGAAATTGAAGCGGTCTCGCGCATGACAATTCCTGAATTGTTCGAGCGCTATGGCGAGCCGGAATTCCGGGATCTCGAGCGCCGCGTCATCCGGCGCATCCTGCGCACCGGTCCAAAGGTGCTCGCCACCGGCGGCGGCGCCTTCATGAATGAGCAAACCCGTAAAGCCATTGCCAAGTCTGGTGTTTCGGTCTGGTTGAAGGCGGAACTGGACGTTTTGATGGACCGCGTCGGTCGCAAGGGCAACCGCCCGCTCCTCAAGACGGCCAACCCACGGGCCACTATGCAAGACCTTATGGACAAGCGCTATCCGGTCTATGCGCAATCTGACATCATCGTCATCTCGCGCGATGAAAAAAAGGATGTCATGGCTGGTGAAGTCATCGATGCGCTGGCGGCGATGCTTCCGGGCACAAAGATCGAAAAGGGTTCGGGTTCATGAGCGGCACTGTCACTGTTCCGGTCGCTCTCGGTGCGCGATCCTATGATATTCTGATCGGTCCAGGCTTGATTGCCCGCGCCGGGGCGGAAATCGCCCGTGTCCTGCCCGGCGCCCGGGCTGCCATTGTCACCGACGAGAATGTCGCCGCCCGCCACCTCAAAGCGCTTGAGGCGTCGCTGGATGCAGCCGGCATAGGCCACGCGGCGATCATTGTCCCGGCAGGCGAAACCTCCAAGTGTTTCGCTACTCTGGAAACTGTCGTGCGCGGCATTCTCGCCGCCCGCCTGGAACGCCGCGATGTCGTCATCGCCTTTGGCGGCGGCGTTGTCGGCGATCTGGCTGGCTTTGCCGCCGGCATTGCCCGTCGCGGCATGCCGTTTGTGCAGATGCCAACCTCGCTTTTGGCGCAGGTTGATTCGTCTGTTGGCGGCAAAACCGGCATCAACACACCGGAAGGCAAGAACCTAGTCGGGGTGTTCCACCAGCCGCATCTGGTGTTGGCTGATTCGGATGTGCTGGCCACATTGTCCCCGCGCGAATTTCGCGCCGGTTATGCGGAGGTTGCCAAATACGGCCTTATCGACCAGCCTGAATTTTTCGCCTGGCTGGAAAAGAACTGGCGGGCTGTGTTTGCCGGCGGGCCGGAGCGCATTGAAGCCATCGCCATTTCCTGCCGCGCCAAGGCAGCGGTCGTTGCCCGCGATGAACATGAGACCGGCGACCGGGCGCTGCTCAATCTTGGCCACACGTTTGGCCATGCGCTGGAAGGCTTTGTGAAATATGACCCGGCGCGCCTCGTTCACGGCGAGGGCGTTGCCATCGGCATGGCGCTTGCCCACCGATTTTCCGCTCACATGAACCTTGCCAGCCCCGATGATGCCCGGCGAGTCGAAGCACATCTAAAGGCCGTTGGCCTGCCTATGCGCATTGCCGACATGCCGGGCGACAAGCCCGATACCGAGACGATGATGAAATTTATCGCCCAGGACAAGAAGGTTTCCCGCGGCACGCTGACGTTTATCCTGACAAGGGGCATCGGCCAGTCCTTCGTCGCCAAGGATGTGCCAGCCTCTGCAGTGGAAAGCTTCCTTGCGCAGGAAACAACGCCTTAAGCGGAGGTGCGGGATGATCAACAGACGCATTTTCCTTGGCGGCGTGATGAGCTTTGCGGCACCCCGGGCCATTGCGGCCAAGCGCGCTGTCGAGACTGTGGATTTCGGTCCCGCCGAGCTCGACATCCACAATCCTGCGCCCGGACAAAGGCTGCCGGTCTTGCTCTACATTCATGGCGGCGCTTGGCAGGTCGGCAGCCGCAGGGATGTGGGCGCCAAGCCTGAATTCTTCCGCGCGCTCGGCTTCCTGTTCGTTTCAGCCGATTACCGGCTCGGGCCCTTCCACAGGCCAGACCGGCAGGCGCAGGATGTGGTTTCCGCTTTTGGCTGGGTGCGGGCCAACATCGCCGGTCATGGCGGCGACCCGTCGCGAATTATTGTCATGGGCCATTCCGCCGGCTGTCATCTGGCGGCGCTTGCCGCCCTGCGCGGCGACTTGCCCGGCGTTGCCGGTCTTATCCTCAATGATATCCAGATGTATGACATCGACAAATATGCAGAGGCACGTGGCAGCTTGCCGCGCCATTTCGCTTATTTGTTCCCGCAAGAAAAATGGACTGACCTGTCGCCCGTCACCCATCTTGGCAAAGCGCCAGTCCCGCCGGTGTTGATCGCATGGTCCAAGATGCCGCACAGCCGTGACTTGTCGCTGGATTTTGCCTCAAAGTTGAAAGGGGCAGGGGCGAACGTTACGGTTTTTGACGGACTTGCCTACAAACATGTCGGTATTGACCGGAAAATCGGCATGGAGAATGACGCCATGTCAGGTGCAATAACCAAGTATTTGCAGCAGTTTCGCTGATTTACCAGCGCGTTGCCTCGCCCGGCGCCGATGCTTCCACTGCCAGCGCGTGCAGACCGTCCTTCAACACTTCGTCCAGCGCCGCGTTGACTGCGCGATGGCGATCGAGCCTTGATCTGCCGGAAAATGCAGCAGAAACAATGCGCACGCGAAAATGCGTCTCGCCTGATCCATCGAACGGACGCCCGTCGCCATGGTGATGGCCAGCATGCAAATGGCTCTCGTTGACGATCTCCATGCGCTCAGGCGCAAATGCCTCTTGCAGTCTTGCCTTCGTGACAGCTGTTCGGTTCATTTTGTCCTTTTCCATCGTTTGGGGTTTTCGAACCCCGCCGAAGCAGGTAAGAGCGTTCGGTTGAGAACTCAAGTTGTTTGCTCATCCTCCAACCGCTCCATATTGGCAGTCCATGAACCTGAATTCAAAACTCTTCGATGGCATCCGAACGCGCCGCAAGGTGGAAGCGGAAGTGAAACCGGCTGTGCCTGAGTGCCAGTGGGACGGCTGTGAAAAGCCGGGCACGCACAAGGCCCCTGTCGGGCGCATGAAAGAAGGGGAATATTTCCACTTCTGCGTCGATCATGTGCGCCAGTACAACAAGGGCTTCAACTATTTCTCGGGCCTGACCGACAATGATATTGCCCGCTATCAGCGCGAGGCTGTCACCGGCCACCGCCCGACCTGGAAGGCAGGCGTCAATGCCGCAGCCAAGGAAACTCTGGATCCGGCCAAGGCCCGTTGGGGCCGCTCGGCCCCGCGCGGCAACCGCAACCGCGATGCAGCTGATATATTTGGCAATTCCACCCGCTACACCCCGGCTGCCAAAAAGGCCAAGCCGTTGGAAGCCAAGGCGCTTGAGACGCTCGGCCTCGGCATTGATGCCACCAAGGAAATGGTCAAGGTCCGATACAAGGAACTACTCAAGCAGCACCATCCGGACACCAACGGCGGCGACCGCAGCACAGAAGACCGGCTGCAGGCAGTTATTCAAGCTTACAAGATCTTGAAACAGTCGGGGCTTGGCTGACCGTTTCCATCACCATTGGTAAAGCCGGGTATCACGCGATTTCATGGACCTGCGTCCAATTGGCGTCGCATTGCGGGTTCCCACTTCCGGGCTGATGAACTAGAACGCAAACAGGTTTATTTTGGCGGCAAATGCTCCGCCATGGAGGCATGATGAACAAGGTTGAACGCGACATCACCGGAATGCCCGATATCGAGGTGAGCGCCGCCAAGCTTTTCGGCTTTGAGACGGACATGATGGTCCCGGCCTATTCGACTACAGGCGATCAGGTGCCGGATATTGATCCTGATTATCTGTTCGACCGCCAGACGACCTTGGCCATTCTTGCGGGCTTTGCCTTCAATCGACGCGTTATGGTCTCAGGCTATCACGGCACCGGCAAATCGACCCATATCGAGCAGGTCGCCGCCCGCCTTAACTGGCCGTGCATCCGCGTCAATCTCGACAGCCATGTCTCGCGCATTGATCTGGTCGGCAAGGACGCCATCGTCGTCAAGGACGGCATGCAGGTCACCGAGTTTCGCGACGGCATTTTGCCGTTCGCCTATCAGCACAATGTGGCGCTGTGCTTTGACGAGTATGATGCCGGCCGCCCGGATGTCATGTTCGTCATCCAGCGCGTGCTTGAATCTTCCGGCCGCCTGACATTGCTTGACCAGGCCCGCGTCATCCGCCCGCACCCGGCCTTCCGCCTGTTTGCAACTGCCAACACAGTCGGCCTTGGCGATACGACCGGGCTCTACCATGGCACGCAGCAGATCAACCAGGCGCAGATGGATCGCTGGTCGATTGTCACCACGCTCAACTATCTGCCGCATGACCATGAGACGGCCATCGTTCTGGCCAAGTCCAAGCACTACCAGAACAAGGAAGGCCGCGACATTGTCTCCAAGATGGTACGCGTTGCCGACATGACCCGGCAAGCCTTCATCAACGGCGACCTGTCGACGGTCATGTCACCGCGCACGGTCATCACCTGGTCCGAGAATGCCAATATTTTCAAAGATATCGGCCTTGCCTTCCGGCTGACCTTCCTCAACAAGTGCGACGAGCTTGAGCGCAACATTGTTGCCGAGTTCTATCAGCGCGCCTTCGGACAGGACTTGCCGGAATCGCACGCCAACGTGGTGCTGGCGTAACATCCGTTCATGGCACAGGGCACCCAATCCCGCGACAAGGCCAAGGGTCTCCTCGACCTTGATCCCTTGCGCACGGCGTTGAAAGTCACAGTGCGCGCCATTGCAGCGGATGGCGAATTGGAAGTCACCTTTGCCAATGACAAGCCGGCGCTGAGCGGCAACCGTGCCCGCCTGCCGGAATTTTCCAAGAAGCCGACGGCGCAGGAAATTTCCATCACCCGCGGCCTTGGCGATTCGATGGCGCTGCGCCGCGCCTGCCATGATGACAAGGTTCATAACCAGCTTGCCCCAGAGGGCGCAAAAGCCCGCGCGATTTACGATGCGGTTGAGCAGGCGCGCTGCGAGGCGATTGGTTCCAGGGCGATGCTGGGTGTTGCCGACAACATCTCGGTGATGCTTGAAGACAAGTATGCCAAGGCCAAGTTCGCCGACATCCGTGAAAAGGCCGATGCGCCGCTCGAAGAAGCGCTCGCCCTGGTCGTACGCGAAAAGCTGACCGGCCAACCGGTGCCGCCCAGCGCGCAGAATGTCGTCAATCTTTGGCGCGATTTCATCGATGAGCGCGGCGCTGAAAAATTTGCTGCCCTTGATGCCTCCATGAGCGACCAGCAATCCTTCGCCCGCGTCGTGCGCGAACTGCTTGTTTCCATGGAAATGGCCGAGGAATATTCCGACGAAGACCTGTCGGAAGATGATGACCAGACGAGCGAGGAAGATCAGCCGCGTTCGGGCGAGGAACAGCAGCAAAGCGATGAGGGTGATTCCGGTGCGGAAGAATCGCCGTCCGAGGAATCCTCCGAGTCCGACCAGCAACAGGACAGCGAGTCGCAGGAAGGCGCGGAGACGACTTCCGATGACTTCATGGACGATGATGCTGACGCAGAGACTGCGGGCGAAACCCGCCGCGCCGAGTTGCCCTGGACGAACCTGCCGCCGGAGTTTGACTATAAGGTTTTCACACGCGAGTTCGACGAGGAAGTTTCCGCCGACGAACTCTGCGATGAGGCTGAGCTTGACCGTCTGCGCGCCTTTCTCGACAAACAGCTCAACAATCTCTCCGGCGTTGTCGGACGCCTTGCCAACCGGCTGCAGCGGCGGCTCCTAGCCCAGCAAAATCGCGCGTGGGAGTTTGATCTAGAAGAAGGTTATCTTGATCCGGCACGCCTCACCCGCATTGTCATTGATCCGATGCAGCCACTGTCATTCAAGCGCGAGCGCGATACGGATTTCCGCGACACGGTTGTCACGCTCGTCATCGACAATTCAGGCTCCATGCGCGGCCGGCCGATCACCGTGGCGGCAACTTGCGCAGACATTCTTGCCCGTACGCTGGAGCGTTGCGGCGTCAAGGTCGAAATTCTCGGCTTCACCACAAAGGCGTGGAAGGGCGGCATGGCGCGCGAGAAATGGCTACATTCGGGCAAGCCTGCGACTCCGGGCCGGCTCAATGATCTTCGCCACATCATCTACAAGTCCGCCGACCAGCCGTGGCGGCGGGCAAAACGCAATCTCGGGCTGATGATGCGTGAGGGTTTGCTGAAGGAAAATATCGATGGCGAGGCGCTTCTGTGGGCGCATGCGCGTCTTGCCGCCCGCCCGGAACAGCGCAAGATCCTGATGATGATTTCAGACGGTGCGCCGGTGGATGATTCGACCCTGTCGGTCAATCCGGGCAACTATCTCGAACGTCACCTTCGCGCGGCCATCGAGATGATCGAAACCCGCTCGCCGGTTGAATTGATTGCCATCGGCATCGGCCATGATGTGACGCGGTATTATCGCAAGGCCGTCACCATCGTTGACGCCGAGGAGCTTGCCGGTGCGATGACCGAGCAGCTGGCGGAACTGTTTGCCGAAGACAGTTCCCGAACACGACGCGCCGCGGCCGGCCAGCCGCGCCGCCGGTTCCGCTGATGCGATTGCGGATTTTTGCTCTGCTCTTGACGTTGCTGAGTGCCGAACCGGCGCTGGCCGAAGCCTTGGCTATTGATGTCAATTCACGACCTATTGAAACCTTCCGCATTGGCTCAAGCGAGACCAAGTTCGGTGCCTTCACTTTCGTCGGCGGTCTGGAAATGACCTCCTATGACCGCAATTTCGGTTCCCTGTCCGGCTGGCGCTTCCGTGATGCGGGATCGGATGTTTTGTCTGTCTCGGACAATGGCTTCTGGCTTTCCGGCTGGTTGGAGCGCGACGCATCCGGCATTCCGCTTGGCTTTGGCCGGGTCCTTATTGCCGAAATGACCAATGGCGCAGGTGAGGCCAATTCGGAAAAGTGGAACTCCGATGCCGAGAGCCTTCTGACAGACGGCGATCAAGTCACCGTTGGCTTTGAGCGCCGCCACCGCATTTCAACCGGCACGCTTGATCCGGCAACGTTGATATTCAGCTCGAAAGATGAGCCCTTGCCTGTTCCCACACGTGAACTGCGCTCCAACCGCGGCTTTGAAGCCATTGCCAAATCGCCCGCGACCAGCCCGCTTGCCGGCGCGCGTATCGTCGTAACTGAAAAAAGCCTCGACAGTCGCGGCAATCTGTTCGCTGGCATCCTGGACGGGCCGCAGAAGGGCCAGTTCTCGGTTGTGCGTGACGGCGCATTTGATGTTTCGGATGGCGACTTTTTGCCGAATGGCGATTTGCTTCTCTTGGAACGCCGGTTTTCCATGGCCCAAGGCGTCGCCATGCGCATCCGCCGCATCAAGGGTTCGGACATTGTCAAAGGCGCGGTCGTTGACGGCGAAACGGTGCTCGAGGCCGACATGGCCTACCAGATCGACAATATGGAATGCCTCGACGTGTGGGAGCGCGGTGATGGCGCGACGATGGTTTCGCTGGCTTCCGATGACAATCACTCGATTTTGCAGCGCAATCTGTATCTGGAATTTGAATTCCAGGAGTAGGGACAGCGAAAGGCCTCGCGATAACTGGATTATCCCGCTGATCATTCAAAAAACTACAGCTCTCGAAGTTTGATTCATGACGTATTGGGCGCATTCAACAAATGCAGCGCCAGCCCGTGGCATTCTTTCAGAATTTCATCGATTTCATGAATTGGCCGTTGCCGCCAGCCGGGTGGCAGACCGGGGCGCATGGGGGAGAGGCGCCGAGGCGACCATGCGTGCGTGCTTTGAGGCTCACTCCGTTCGCACCTCAGCATGAGGGACTTGAGCGCTGCGTCGCGCTTTTGCTGCCAGCGGACGAGGCGGCGGGCTTGGTGGGGGAGGTTTTCGAGGGCGCGCATCAGGGCGTTGAGTCGCTGGCCGATGTGTGTGGCGTCGAGCGGGGATTGGTCGGTGGAGGTGAAGTAAAAGGCGGGGTC
>JBAVTG010000246.1:0-25135 GCA_049696015.1 Rhizobiaceae bacterium
TGGTGGAGCTGAGGGGGATCGAACCCCTGACCTCGTCATTGCGAACGACGCGCTCTCCCAGCTGAGCTACAGCCCCGAACCGCTTCTCAAGTTAGGCGTGGGCGTGAGACCGGTCAAGCATGCCAGCGCTTGCATTCTCGCGGCCCGCCGCGCGGGCTTGATACGGGCGCGCCGTGTGGCTACATGGACCCAATCAACCGGAACCGGACCATGATCTCGATCATTTTGACCATTCTCTATGCGCTCGATATCTACAAGTGGATCATCATCGCCTCGGCGATTTTCTCCTGGCTCTATGCATTCAACATCGTCAACGGGCGCAATCAGTTTGTCGCCTCGGTCGGCGACTTCCTCTACAAGGTGACCGAGCCGGCGCTGCGGCCGATCCGCCGGTTCCTGCCAGATCTCGGAGGCATCGATATCTCTCCCATCATCCTGTTCATCCTGATTTTCCTGGTTCAGGACATGCTGGTCCGCTACGCGCTGCCCGCATTTGGTTGAAGACATTGCCATACCGGATTGAATCGGGGCGGTTGATTCTCTTCATCCGGCTGACACCGAAAGGCGGGCGTGACGCCTTTGACGGCACCGAGACGGGCGCGGAGGGGAAATCCCACGTCAAGGCCCGGGTCAGCGCTGTGCCGGAAGACGGCAAGGCCAATGCAGCGCTGTTAGCGCTGATTGCCAAAAAGGCGGGCGTGGCCAAATCAGCCGTCAGTCTTGTTTCCGGGCAGACTTCCCGGCTCAAGCAAGTGGCGATTGAAGGCGACCCGCTGCAGATAATCGAGCGGCTTGGACTTTAGCAGTTCACGCTCCGGAATGGCTTGTTGACAACAGGGCGTCTGGCTGGAAAAGAGGCGTCAATATCCACGCTGTTACAGGAGACTTCAATGTCGACAGCCGTCACCAATTCCGGTTTCCAGCCACTCTCCAGCCTCGCGGGCAATTCACTTGCAGCAAAAGTCCTGCTGGTTGTTGCCGGCTCTATCGCTTTGTGGATTTCCGCCAAAATCAAGGTGCCGTTCTATCCGGTGCCGATGACGTTGCAGACGCTGGCGCTGTTCGGCATTGCGGCGGCCTATGGCTTGCGCCTTGGCGTTGCCACCGTGGCGTTATACCTGATTGAAGGCGCTGCCGGCCTGCCGGTCTTTGCCGGAACGCCGGAAAAAGGCATTGGCATTGCCTATATGGTTGGCCCGACGGGCGGGTATCTCGCCTCATATCTCATCGCAGCCGCGATCATCGGCTATGCGGTTCAGCGTGGTTTGGGGCGCAACCCGTTCAAGCTGTTCGGCGCAATGCTTGTGGCTGAGATTGTGATTTTGACGATGGGCTTTGCCTGGCTTGCCTATCTTTTCGGCGCTGAAAAGGCATTCGCCTTCGGCGTTGGCCCGTTCATCATCACTGATCTGGTCAAGATCGGTCTTGCTGCCTGTCTGGTTCCGGCTGTTGCGGCGCTATTCCAGCGCAAGGGCTGAGACCCAAAACATTACCAAAAAGCCGGGGTTGATCCCGGCTTTTTTTGTGCTCTAATTTCAGTCTTTCTTGGCCGCCTTGGCGCGCTCAATGGCTTCCAGCACCATGGTCTTTGCCTCCGCCGCATCGCCCCAGCGCACGACCTTGACCCATTTGCCGGGCTCCAGATCCTTGTAGTGCTCAAAGAAATGCTGGATCTGGTCGCGGGTGATCTGCGGCAGCTGAGAGCCTTCGAAGATATTCTCGTAGCGCTTGGTCATTTTTGGCGATGGGACAGCGATCAGCTTTTCATCGCCGCCTGCCTCATCTTCCATCACCAGAACGCCAATGACCCGGCAGGAGATGACGCCGCCGGGGATAATGGCGCGGGTGTTGCAGACGACCACATCAATCGGGTCGCCATCGAGCGACAGCGTGTGGGGGATAAATCCGTAATTGCCCGGATAGCGCATCGGCGTATATAGGAAGCGGTCGACGAACAGCGCGCCGGAGGCCTTGTCCATCTCATATTTGATCGGCTCGCCGCCAACCGGCACTTCGATGATGACATTGACGATTTCCGGCGGATTCTTGCCGACGGGAATGGCTTCGATGCGCATGATGTGACCCTCTCAGATAGCCTATGCCAGACCATGTCGATTAGTGGACCATTGAAAGCCGCGCAACCGGAACCTTAGCAGTGCGCTTGACGGCATGGCCCGGCGGGGTCAAGCTTTGATGATGAGGACAATCATTTTCATACTTTCGTTCCTGCTTTTTGGGCCCGCTGCCTTGGCAGAAAGCATTTACACCAAGATTGATGTTGATGCTTGCCAGGTGGTGGGAAAGGACGAGCAGGGCGGACGCTGGGCCTGTCCCGGCTGGGGCGGATATCCGGTTGAATTTTCCGAAGGCGATTTGCGTGAGTCGCTGTTTTTCGGCCATCTTGGAACATGGGCCAAGAAAAGCCATTGGGAGAGTTTTGGCCAGTTCAACCATGTTGCCGGGACCGTTGAATGGATTGTCGAGGGCAAGGTCGCAAAGGCGGCAATCACGCGGTTCATCATCCAGAACTCCAATGCCGACGGTGAAGTTGACGCGGCACTGCGCGGCGAGGTGCTGGTGGTTTACAAGGTCGGGCAGAAGGGCGAGGGCGAGGCTTGCGCGGTTGGCTATGTCGACGCTCGCGCCAATTCGAACCCGAACGAATTGGCGCGCAAAGTTGCGGCAACCGAAGTGAATGGTTTCGCATGCCGGTTCAACGAGCCGGGATGGCATGGCATCAAGGGGCCAACGGCAGGTAATGCTTCCCGGTCGTTTGAAGAAATGGCGCTGGAATAGCGCAGACGCCAATCAATTCCAGACGTAGGCGATCTTGCGCAGCGACCGGCCTTCAAAGCACTCGACGCCTTCGGCCACATCCGCACCGCCAAGCGCCTCATAAAAGCCAAGCGCCTTTGAATTTTCTTCCAATGCCCAGACGACCATGCCCTTCAGGCCAAAATCAGCGATGCGTGCACGCGCGGCGGCAAACAGGCGTCCGCCAAAGCCGAGGCCCTGATATTCCGGCGACAAATAGAGTTCGTAGATTTCGCCTTGCTGGGCAAGCTGGCGGGTGCGGTTGCGCCCGAGCGTGGCATAGCCTGCGATCTTGCCGGAAACTTCGGCGACCAGAATGGCATTGGATGAAGAGAGGGCATTCAGCCACCAGCCCTCGCTGCGCCGCGCCACCATTTTCGACAGTGTCTTGTGCGGAATGATGCCCGCGTAGGCGTTATTCCACGCCGCTTCATGCACGCCCGATATGGTGCGGGCGTCGCGTTTTTCGGCAGGGCGGATGTCAACAGCAAGCAAGGTCATGATTTGTTAACCATCGCCGAAGCGAAAGATTCGCGCAACCGGTTTTGCCGCATGCCCAGCACTTTTCAGTGAACGCAGCGGCACCGGCTTGGAACGGCAGGCGGCTGCCCTTATGTAAGCCTGACCAAATCACCAAGGGATCCATTCATGACCGCACTTTCTGCATTTCCGATCACCAAAAAATGGCCTGCTGCCGATCCGACACGGATACAGCTTTATTCCTTGCCGACACCCAATGGTGTGAAGGTATCTATCGCACTGGAAGAGCTTGGCTTGGCATACGAGCCCCACAAGGTTGATTTTGCCACCAATGACCAGTTGTCGCCGGAATTTCTGTCACTGAACCCGAACAACAAAATCCCGGCGATCATTGACCCAAACGGGCCGGACGGCAAACCGCTGGCGCTGTTTGAGTCAGGGGCTATCCTGATCTATCTGGCTGAAAAGACCGGCAAGCTGATGCCAAAGGATTCGGCCGGACGCTATGAAACGATCCAGTGGCTGATGTTCCAGATGGGCGGGATCGGGCCGATGTTCGGGCAGATGGGCTTTTTCGTGAAGTTTGCCGGTAAGGACATTGAAGACCCGCGCCCGCGCGAACGCTACATTGCCGAATCCAAGCGCCTGCTTGGTGTGCTCAACCAGCGGCTGGAGGGCCGCAAGTGGGTCATGGGGGACATGTATACGATTGCCGACATTGCGATTTTCCCATGGGTGCGAACGGTTGTCGGCTTTTATGAGGCTGGAAAACTCGTCGGCATGGAGAATTTCCCCAATGTCACGCGGGCCTATGAGGCGTTTCTGGAGCGTCCGGCTGTTGAAAAGGGATTGACCATTCCGGGCTGAAGCCGGACGTCGTCATCTCAAGGCGGTGCGGCAGAGGCAACCCGGGCAACTTGCGTTGCCCGGGACTGTATTGAAGCAGGTGTCTGACCTCAAACGCCCAGAAGTTTCAAGGCTTCCATCAATCCGGCTTCGGACTCGGCGTGTTTGCCGGCTTCATGATCGGCTTTGCCCTGGGCGATAAGTCCGGTCACCTTGGCCTTGCCTGCGTCATCCAACGTTGTGGTCTTCATGGCCTCTTCTGCCTTTGCCCAAAGGCCAGGGCATTGGTTTGCCATTGCTGGTCCGGCAAGTGCGAAAAGGACTGCTCCTGCTGCGATAAGAGATTTCATGGGAAATGCCTCCGTCGGTTATGGAATTGGTTTGTCGAGTTTCATTCAATGAAGCTGCGGTAAGCAAAGACCCGGGTTTCATTGA
Source organism: Rhizobiaceae bacterium (assembly GCA_049696015.1). Lineage (GTDB taxonomy): Bacteria > Pseudomonadota > Alphaproteobacteria > Rhizobiales > Rhizobiaceae > JANMEX01. Next base: position 4,576 of record JBAVTG010000246.1, read on the forward strand.
ATGATGGGAGGCTATGGATAGTAGCGGGCAAAAATGCGGCGAGAACGACCTGTCCATGCGGCGTCAACTCCGGCGCACCTTGGCGGCGCGCACTATCACTGAGCCTTGAAGAATAACGAAGCATAAGACGCGCCAACAATCGCCCACCCGGCAATACTGATCGCGCTGAAGGATAGGTTGATCGCATCGCTGTGTGTTTTATCCGGTGCGAAATAGAGCATCGCATTGGCCAGCACACCGATGGCGCAAAGCGCCACAACTGCATAGAGCCAAAGGCCACTGGCGATCGGCGGACGGTAAAAGAGAACTACCGACAACACGAACGCAAAAGCCGCGACCAACATCAGTGGTTCAAACGGCGCATCCTCAAAGAAGTAAGACGATGCACGAATTGCGTAGACGCCCGCGAGAATGACCAGCGCCGCTTTGGTGATGACAAACAGCATTTCCTGCCCCTTTGATGTCTTGCCCCTTTGATGTCTTGGCAGAACATCAGGCTCGCAACGGCCTTGCGCGCAGCTCATGCGCTGCATCCAACGCATTACCTAGGCTGATTGCGCGCTTCGACTACTGCGAGATTTGGTCGCAGCACCTAAGAGTCATTACGAGAATCAAAGTTGCGCGGCGCAAGACAATGCATGTCCAACCCAAATCATTCAGCCGTCGCCGCCGCTGTCACTGCTGGCATCGTCCGAATGTCTGCTTGGCGAGGGACCCACTACTCCATCGGCCGACGTCCCGTAATCCGGCTCATTCTTGCTAAGCTTTCGCAGTGGCAAGAATATCAGCGCAATAAACACGGCCAGGACGGCAATGCCGATCAGCGGCGCTATCTAGCTCAGGCAATCACTTTCCCGAACGCGACAGCCGTGTCGTTCATCCGGTTCGAGAAGCCCCACTCATTGTCGTACCAGGCCAGGATGCGCACGAACGTGCCGTCCAGAACCTTGGTCTGGTCCATGTGGAAGGTGGAGGAATGCGGGTCGTGGTTGAAGTCGATGGAGACGTTGGGATGCAGCGTGTAGCCAAGGATGCCCTTGAGCGGGCCTGAATCGGCGGCGGCCTTGATGGCGGCGTTGACTTCTTCGACTGTGGTTGAACGCTTGGCGACGAACTTGAAATCGACGACCGAGACATTGGGGGTCGGCACGCGGATGGACGAGCCGTCGAGCTTGCCTTTGAGCTCGGGGATGACAAGACCGATGGCCTTGGCAGCGCCGGTCGAGGTCGGGATCATCGACATGGCGGCGGCGCGGGCGCGGTAGAGATCCTTGTGCATGGTATCGAGCGTCGGCTGATCACCGGTGTAGGAATGGATCGTGGTCATGAAGCCGGTGTCGATGCCAATGGCGTCATTGAGCACCTTGGCGACCGGTGCGAGGCAGTTGGTCGTGCAGGATGCGTTGGAGATGACCATGTGGTCTTTGGTCAAGAGGTGGTGGTTGACGCCGTAGACGACCGTCAGGTCCGCGCCCTCGGACGGGGCCGAGACGACGACCCGCTTGGCGCCGGCCGCAAGATGCGCGGAGGCCTTGTCCTTGGCGGTGAAAATGCCGGTGCATTCGAGCGCGATGTCAACGCCGAGGTCTTTCCACGGCAATTGCGACGGGTCCTTGATGGCGGTGACCTTGAAGGTCTCGGTGCCGATCTTGATCGAGTCGCCGTTGACTGTGACTTCATGGGGAAAGCGGCCGTGGACTGAATCATAGCGCAACAGATGCGCATTGGTCTCGACCGGGCCGAGATCATTGACGGCAACGACATCAATATCGGTGCGGCCCGACTCGTGAATGGCGCGCACCACATTGCGGCCGATGCGGCCAAAGCCGTTGATTGCCACGCGAATTTTAGCCATGTCGTCTCTCCTGTAACTGCCGGCGGCGGGGGCGGGCCGGGTGAAATCTGGTCATGATAGGGAAGTTCTAACGGGGTGACCGGCGGGAATCCAGATGCGATCCCCGCCAAATCAGAGCAAGAGGATCAGTGATTGTGGCGGGCCATGACCTTGTCCACGAGCGCTTCAGCAGTGATGCCGAAATGCTTGAACAGGTCTTTTGCCGGGGCCGATGCGCCAAAGCCTGTCATGCCGACAAACAGGCCATGTTCGCCGATGATGGCATCCCAGCCGAAACGCAGGCCGGCCTCTACCGCAATGCGCACCGGCGCGGTGCCGATGACGGCTTTGCGGGTTGCCTCGTCTTGGGCAAGGAACAAGTCCATTGACGGAACCGAGACGACGCGGGCATGGACGCCCTTTTCGGCGAGCAGCTTGCGCGCGTTGACGGCGATTTCGACTTCTGAGCCAGACGCAAAGATCGAGACCTGCGCCTTGCCGCCTTCGGCCGGGAGCAGCTCGTAGGCGCCGCCCGCACTCTGGTTGGTCTTGGCTGTGGCGCGCAGTTGCGGCAGATTCTGGCGCGACAGGCACAGGACTGTCGGACCATCGGTGCGCTCGAGCGCCAGCTGCCAGCACTCGGCAGTTTCGATCGTGTCGCACGGGCGGAAAGTGCGCAGGTTCGGAATGCAGCGCAGCGCCGCCAGATGTTCGACCGGCTGATGGGTCGGGCCGTCTTCGCCAAGGCCGATGGAATCGTGCGTCATGACGTAAGTGACGCCAATGCCCATGAGCGATGCGAGGCGGATCGCAGGGCGGGCATAATCGGTGAATACCATGAACGTGCCGCCAGCAGGAACCAGGCCGCCGTGCAGCGCAATGCCGCTCATGGCTGCGCACATGCCATGCTCGCGGATGCCCCAGCGGATGTAGCGGCCCTTGAAGTTCTTGGCGCTCACGTCCAGTTCAAAGCCCTTGGCCTTGGTGTTGTTGGAGGGTGTCAGATCGGCAGAGCCGGAAACGAGTTCGGGCATGACGGCCTTGATCGCGTCCAATGCCAATTCGGATGCCTTGCGGGTGGCGACCGTCTGCGGATTGGCCAAAAGACCCTTGATGTGCGCGGCGACCGCCTTGCCGATCTTGGGTGAACGCACGCCCGTCATGCGGCGGGTGAATTCGGCCCGCTTGGCATCAGAAAGAGATGCAAGGCGGGCTTCCCACTCTTTGCGGCTATCTGCGCCCTGCGCGCCGGTTGCGCGCCATGCCTTGAGAGCCTTGGGATCAATTGCAAACGCTTCCCCGGAAAGGCCGAGCTTGGCCTTGGTGGCGGCGGCTTCTTCGACGCCGAGCGGTTCGCCATGCGCCTTGGAGGTGCCGGCGCGCTTGGGTGAGCCGAAGCCGATGATGGTTTTGCAGGCGATCAGCGTTGGCCTGGAGGATTTCTTGGCGCGGTCGAGCGCGGCGGAAATGGCGTCAGGGTCATGGCCGTCCACGCGCTCGGCCCGCCATCCGGCGGACTGGAAGCGTTTGATCTGGTCAACCGAGTCGGAAATCGACAGCGGGCCATCGATGGAAATGCCGTTGTCGTCCCACAGGACGATCATGCGCGAGAGCTTGAGGTGGCCGGCGATGGCGATGGCTTCCTGGGAAACACCCTCCATCAGGTCGCCGTCGGAGGCGAGAACGTATGTGTAGTGGTCAACCAGCTTCTTGCCATACTCGGCATTCAGCATCCGCTCGGCAAGCGCCATGCCGACGGCTGTTGCAATGCCTTGGCCAAGCGGGCCGGTGGTGGTTTCCACACCTGGTGTATGGCCCCATTCGGGGTGACCGGCGGTGTTGGATCCAAGCTGGCGGAAGCGTTTGAGCTGATCGAGTGTCACACCCTCGTAACCAGTCAGATGCAACAGCGAATAGATCAGCATCGAGCCATGGCCGGCGGACAGAACGAAACGGTCGCGATCAGCCCACTTGGGATTCGAGGCGTCAAACTTCAGATGTTTGGAAAACAGGACAGTCGCCACATCAGCAGCGCCAAGCGGCAGACCCGGATGGCCGGATTTGGCAGCCTCAACGCCGTCAATGGCAAGCGAGCGAATGGCATTGGCCATCATGTCATGGTTTTGGCGAGAGCTCATCTGAATGTCCGTTTTCAAGAATGGCAGGGCAGCTTTGCGTTAACGGCCGAAATGACCATACGGCAGGCGGTTGAAACTAGCCTCGGACACATAACAGGAGTGACCGGCCAATCAACTGAAAACGCCCGTTTCGAATCGATTTGATTTGTGAACAGGGAAGTTTTTATCGACCAAAGCGCTGTGTTGACGGCTCCGAAGCTGCAATTGTAAGGTTTGATGACCACAAGGCATGCGGCCGCGCGATTCGTGACGGCTGCGAGGGGAGAGCCAGCGGCCATGACGGGACAGCCTACGCTCAAACAGGTGCTTGACCGGATGAACCGGGCGCTTACGGCGCTCGAGGCAACCGTGGCCTCAAAGGCCGAGCAAGATGTGAACTATGCGGAAGCCGAGGAAGAAGTGCAGCGGCTCAATGCTGACCGGTCGCGTCTTGCACAGGAGCTCGACAACTCCGAAGCGCGGGGCGAACGGCTGACAGGCGCCAACAAGGAAGTGTCGCGCCGCCTTGTGAGCGCGATGGAAACCATCCGCGCCGTGCTGGACAGATAGGACAAGACATATGGCCCAGGTGAATGTGACCATCGACGGCAAGACCTACCGCATGGCCTGCGATGAGGGGCAGGAAGCGCATCTGGAAAACCTTGCGGCCCGCTTTGACAAATATGTCAGCCATCTCAAGGAAGGCTTTGGCGAGATTGGCGACAACCGCCTGACCGTCATGGCCGGCATCATGGTGATGGACGAGCTGGTGGAAATGCAAAAGCGCATCAAGGGAATCGAAAGTGAACTCGAAACGCTGCGCAAGACGCGCGACGAGGCGCTGTCCAAGGCCGATAAGAATGATTCCGCGTTGACCGGCGTCTTGTCAGAAATGGCTGCGCGGCTTGAGGCTGTTGCGGGCAAACTGACGGTGAAGGCAACAGCGCATTGATCGTTTAGCCGCCCTCAACCTCTGCCCGCATCATTTCCAGTTCCAACCATTCGTCCTCCATCCTGGCGATAGAGGCGCGCATGGCTTCGAGTTCTGCGGCGATGCGGTTGAAACTTGCCGGGTCTTTGGCAAACAGCGCCGGGTCGGCGAGTTTTGCTTCCATCAGGCCTGTTTTCTTGGTTGCGTCTTCGATTTTGCCGGGCAGGGTTTCGAGCGCGAACTTATGTTTGTAGGACAGTCTGGATTGCGGTTTTGCTGTATCCGGCGCGCTGGGCGCGGCGGCGGATTGCGTTGCGGCTTTTGCCACTGATTTGGCCTGAGCCAAGGCGGCTTTGCGCTGGGCGAGCATGTCGGAATAGCCGCCGGCATATTCGGTCCATTTGCCATTGCCTTCCGGCGCGATGGTGGACGTTACGGTCCGGTCGAGAAAGTCGCGGTCATGGCTGATCAAAATGACAGTGCCCGGAAAGGCTGCAACCAGTTCCTGCAGCAGGTCAAGCGTCTCCATGTCGAGATCGTTTGTCGGCTCATCGAGGATGAGGAGATTAGCGGGGCGCGAAAGAACGCGAGCCAAGATAAGGCGCGCTTTCTCGCCGCCGGATAATTCCTTGACCGGTGTGCGCGCCTGTTCGGGTTTGAACAGGAAATCCTTCATGTGGGAAACAACATGCTTTTCCATGCCGTTGATCACAAGATTGTCGCCGCGCCCGTCTGTCAGATAGTGCGCCAGCGTTTCTTCAGGGTCGGCGTCCTCGCGTTTCTGGTCAAGCGTTGCGATCTCGAGATTCACGCCAAGGCGGATTTTTCCCGTGTCGGGGGTCAGTTCGCCGGTAAGCATTTTCAACAGTGTGGTCTTGCCAGCGCCATTGGGGCCGACAATGCCGACCCGGTCGCCGCGCTGGATACGGGTGGAAAATCCGCTGACCAATGTCCGCTCGCCATAGGCTTTGGAAATGGATTTGGCTTCGATGACCAGCTTGCCGGATTCGCGCGTGTCTGAAACCTGCATTTTGACATTGCCGGCCGTCTTCTCGCGATCACGGAATTGGGTGCGCAGATCCGCCAGTTCGCCCATGCGCCGCATGTTGCGCTTGCGCCTTGCGGTGACGCCGAAGCGCACCCAATGCTCTTCGCGCTCGATCTGACGGCCAAGCTTGTGCTGTTCCAGCTCTTCTTCTTCCAGGATCGTGTCGCGCCATTCCTCAAAATGGGCAAAACCCTTGTCGAGCCGCTTCGTTTTTCCCCGGTCGAGCCAGATCGTGTTGCGGGTCACTTTTTCCAGGAAGCGCCGGTCGTGGGAGATCAGCACGAGGGCCGAGCGGGTTGAGGCCAGTTCGCCTTCCAGCCACTCAATCGTTGTGAGGTCGAGATGGTTTGTCGGCTCATCCAACAGTAGAATATCAGGCTCAGGCGCCATCACCCGCGCCAGCGCAGCGCGGCGGGCTTCGCCCCCCGACAGCGTTGACGGCTCCTCATCGCCCGTCAACTCCAGATGTTCGAGCAGGTAGGTCACGCGGTGCGGATCATCGGACGGGCCGAGCCCAGCCAAGCAATACTCGCGCACGGTCTTGGCCGCGCCGAAATCCGGCGCTTGCGGCAGATAGCGGATGGTGGCGGATGGATGCTTGAAAATCTCGCCGTCCATCGGCTCGACCAGGCCTGCGGCGATTTTCAGAAGTGTGGACTTGCCCGAACCATTTCGGCCAACCAAAGCGATCCTGTCATTGGGCAGCACCGACAATTCCGCCCCATCCAGAAGCGGGCGGCCGCCGAATGTCAGAAAGATGCGGTCAAGCTTGAGTAGTGGCGGGGCCATGAAAAAGGACGCTCGTCAGATTGCTGAGGAGCGTCCTGATGGCTGTTCGGCTTCAAGCCGTCAAGTGCGGATTATTCGCAGCGCGCTTCGTAGATACGGCCGCGACGGTCGCGGTAACGGCAATAACCGCGGCGTTCCAGAGACTTGCCGATCAAAGCGCCGGTCACTGCGCCGACACCGGCGCCGATGAGCGTCGACTCGGTGTTGCCACCGATCGCCTGCCCGATCAACGCGCCGCCGACTGCGCCGCCAACAGCGCCTTGTTCCGTGGTCGTGCAGCCCGAAACGGCCACCGACAACGTCAACGCCATAAGAATGGCCGAGAGTTTCTTCATGGGTAATCTCCTCATTTTCCGCGCCCTTGCAAAATCTTTATCACAAGGAACGCCAATGTCTAAAAAAAGTTCCGGCCTGATTTCGGTACGGTCAGGCAGATGAACCGGCGATGAACAGGGCTTGCCCGCCCTTGAGCGCCACAGTCACGGGTCCTGCGGCGATGTTAGACATTGTCAGCGACAAACCGGTTGCAACATCGCGGTTTTCCAGCGGCCATTTTGCCCCGGCGATCGAAAGGCCGGTTAGCGGGCCAAAGCCGATGATTGAGAACAATGTGCCGGGTTCAAGCGCGAAATCCGACTCCCCTGGCAGGATTGGCGCGGCTTCCTGCGCGCCATCGGCAAGCAAGACGTCGAACCCGCGTTGCTTAAGCCCAAGAGCCTGAAACGCATGCAGGAAGGCGTGATCAAAGCGCGTTCCGCCAAAGGCCCCGACCAGCACAAAACGGGTGCAGCCGCGCCGGATTGCTTCATCGACTGCCAATTCGCCGTCGGTCTTGGCCTTGTCTTGCGGGAACGGGATGCGTGGCACATTCTTGTAACGCTCATGGAGCGCAGGCGTGGCGGAATCGAAGTCACCCATCCATAAATCCACGGTGAGGCCGAGCGCATCTGCATGGCGAATGCCGGAATCAGCAGCGATCGCCAGCGCATGGCTGCACTGGTCTTTGAGACGGTCTGTTACAGTGACATCGCCGCCAAGCAGGATGACGCATGATTTCATTTTGGAACCTGTCCTGTGCCGCTTGCCATCGATGCCTGACGATATTAAACCTTGTCTTGCTCTAACGGGGTGCCGCTCGGTTGAAAAGACCGGCGCGGCTGAGAGGCGAAGACGCCAACCCGCTGAACCTGATCCGGCTCATACCGGCGGAGGGATTAGAGGCAAGTGGCGATCCCCGGCACCTGTCCCCTTCACCTGTAACAATGAAGGAGGCGCCGATGCGATCCCTGTTTTCTGCTACCTTAAGCTTGCTAGCGATCTCGACCTGTCTTGCCCATGCCGAAGGCAAGGTCACGGTCTATACATATGAAAGCTTCACAGCCGAATGGGGCCCGGGCCCCAAGGTGAAGGCTGCTTTCGAGAAAGGCTGCGGCTGCGATCTCGAATTCGTCTCCGTTGCGGATGGCGTTGCGCTGCTGAACCGGCTCAAGCTTGAAGGCAATGCAACCGGCGCGGACATTGTGCTCGGTCTTGATACCAATTTGACAGCGGAGGCCAAAGCGACCGGGTTATTTGCACCGCATGGAACCGATGTATCAGGGCTCACTGTGCCCGGCGGCTATGCTGATGACATTTTTATTCCGTTTGATTACGCCCATTTTGCTGTGATCTACGACAGCGAGAAGGTGAAAAATCCGCCAAAAAGCCTGAAGGAACTGGTTGAAGCGGGCGATGGAACGAAGATCGTCATTCAGGATCCGCGCACATCAACGCCCGGCCTCGGTCTTGTCCTGTGGATGAAATCGGTTTTCGGCGACAAAGCGGGCGAGGCATGGGCCAGGCTAAAGCTGAAGGTCCTGACAGTGACCCCCGGCTGGTCAGAAGCCTACGGCCTGTTCACCAAGGGCGAGGCGGAGATGGTGCTGTCCTACACCACGTCGCCTGCCTATCACATGATTGCCGAAAGTTCGGGCCGCTATCAGGCCGCAGCATTTTCGGAAGGCCATTATTTGCAGATCGAGGTTGCCGCACAAACAGTCAAGGGCAGTGCCAATCCTTTGGCGGCGCAGTTCCTGGCTTTCATGGTTTCACCCTCATTTCAGGACATTATCCCGGAAACCAACTGGATGTTCCCGGCAGGAAAGACATCTTCTCCGCTCAATCCGGTGTTCGACCAAATGGTCAAGCCGGAAAAGACCCTGATTTACAGCGCTGATGAAGTGGCTAAAAACCGGACTGCCTGGATTGCCGAATGGCAAGAGGCGCTCGGCAAGTGATGCCAACCAACAGCACCGCAGGCAATCGGGCGATGGCGGCGCAAGCTGCCATCCTGATCCTGTCTCTGCTTGCCGGGTCGGCCATTGCTGCCCTGCTAATCGCCGGCAAAGGATCAGGCTTTTCCGTGTATTTGCCGCAGGTAGCCCGCGTCGCCCTTTTCACAGTCAAACAAGCGCTGCTTTCGACCCTGTTGTCGCTGGCTTTTGCGCTGCCGGCCGCTGTTGCCTTGCAAAGCCTTCATGCATTTCGCGGGAGGCGGTTCGTCCTCGCCCTCTTTGCGGCGCCGCTGTCGCTGCCTGCCATCGCCGCAGTGCTGGCGACACTGTCGCTCTACGGTCGCAACGGTGCAGTTGCCGATCTTCTGAACTGGGCAGGCTTCAGTTATCGCCCTGATATTTATGGTCTTTCCGGAATTCTCATTGTCCACGTGTTTTTCAATATGCCGCTTGGCGTGCGCATGCTGTTGCAGGCGTTTGATGAAATTCCATCGGATCAATGGAGGCTGGCAGAGATATTGCGGTTCAACGCAACGGCACGAATCCGGCATCTGGCGGCGCCGGCTGCGTGGGCGGTTCTGCCGGGCATTGCCGGGTTGATATTCCTCATCTGCGCCGGCTCTTACACGATCGTTCTGGTGCTTGGCGGCGGGCCGGCGGCGACGACGATCCAGGTGGCTATTCAGCAAGCGTTGTCGTTTGATTTTGATTTGGGCAAAGCGTCCATCCTGACTCTTGCGCAACTTGCCTTGACGGGTCTGCTCTTGTGGCTCCTGCCAGCCAAAGGCGTTGCCGTGCAGCGTTCTGGACAGGGCGATGAGCGGCGGTTCCATCGCGCTTCAAATGTTGAGACTTTCATTGCGACAGCCATCCTTGTGATGGCAACCGGGTTTGTGGTTGCTCCCCTTGTTGCGCTGATGATCGATGGGTTGCCGGCGCAGCATCTGCGTCTGTTGACATCAGCCACTTTGTTTCGCGCCATTGGCACGAGCGCGCTCATTGCCCTTGCCGCGTCTTTTCTGGCGGTTCTCTTTGCCTATGGCCTTGCGGCTGGTGCATATGCGCTGCGTCAGCAAGGGCATGTTTACCGGGCGGGACTGATTGACCGGTTTGCGACGGCCATGCTTGGCCTGCCGCCGTTGGTGCTGGGTGTTGGCTGGTTTGCGCTGCTTGTATCTGCCGGCCAACCTTTTGCGCTGGCACCGGTGTTGATCGTGCTGGCCAACGCCATCATGGCGCTGCCATTTGCGTTGCAGATGATCCAGCCTGCGCTGGAGCGCCATTTCAGCGCGTCGGACCGTCTAGCGGCCATCGTGCGCCTTGGCGGCTGGCAACGGTTCCGGCTGGTGGATTGGCCGGTCTTGAAGCCAGCGCTCTTCTCCGGGCTGTTCTTTGCCGCCGCGCTTTCGTTTGGCGATCTTGGCGTTGTCACGCTTTATGGGTCCGACCGGATCCTCACCTTACCAGCGCTGATCTATCAAAGTCTGGGCAGTTACCGGACCGATGATGCCGCCGGGCTTGTGCTCTATCTGGTGATCATCACGGGGTTCCTGTCGCTTCTTGCCACAGAAAGGGTGCGCCATGAGCGCTGAACACGAACCAGCCGCCATTCACCTTGACCATGTCCGGTTTGCCTGGCCGGAGATGCCGATGGAGTTTGACGTTTCCATCACGCCCGACCGGCTCGTGGTTGTGACCGGGCCTAGCGGCTCGGGAAAATCGACATTGCTCAATCTCATTGCCGGATTTGAACCGGCAGCAGCAGGGCGGATTTTTATTGACGGGCATGACTACACCGGTTCGCCTGTTGCCGAACGTCCAGTCTCGATGCTGTTTCAGGACAATAACCTGTTTGGCCATTTGAATGTGTTGACCAATGTCGGCTTTGGAATCGCTCCAAAAGGCCGGTTTGATGGTGGCGAGCGCGACAGGATCATGCAGGCGATTGCGCGTGTTGGTCTTGCTGGCAAGGAGGGGCGATTGCCGCACCAGCTTTCCGGCGGCGAGCGCCAGCGAGCGGCGTTTGCCCGGGTGCTTTTGGAGGACAGGCCGGTTCTTCTCCTCGACGAGCCGTTTGCCTCGCTCGGTCCAAGTTTGCGCCGCGAGATGATGGGCCTTCTCAAATCCGTGCAGAACGAAAATCCGCGAACGATGCTTGCGGTCACTCACCATCCGCTGGAGTGGCAAGAAACTGCAGATGATTTTGTGTTTGTTGACGCAGGAAGCGTGGTTGCGCAAGGCACGTTGAACCAGCTGGATGATGCCCGGTTGCCGGTTGCCGTGCGCCGCTATCTGGGGGAGGACGGCGATTGACCTTGAATTCCTGACCCACTTTCGCCCGAACTTGGCCGCATTCTTGGCAACCTTTTACCGTAACCGGCGCGGGATACTTGGCGGAACCCTTGCAAGCCGCTAGGTTTCCGCTTCAAACTGATTTGCGGCAAGGTCCGCAGGGGCAAGTGAACCACATTTTGACGAGCATGAAGTCCTGTTCCAGATCGGAACGCGTGTCGAATTGGCATTCTGCAAAGATGCGCTCCGCGTTGCGGTTTGGCGCGGCGTCGCTGCTTGTGATGGCGCTGGCAGGCTGCGAGGTGCTCAATGTTGCGGGCACGACGACGGGGACCAAGGACGACCTGAAGGTTTCGCTCGCGCCGAACAATAATCCGGTAACAGTGGACACCGTAAACCGCGGCGACCGGTTCGCAAAACTTGCCGCCGCCCAGCACCCCAAAATTCTGGCGACCTACGGCGGAGAGTATCCGGACGAGAAACTGGAGCGGATGGTTGCCCGCGTGGTTGGGCGCTTGACGTTCAACAGCAACGACCCCGGCCAGACATACCGTGTCACCATTCTCAATTCGCCCAGCGTCAACGCCTTCGCGCTGCCTGGCGGCTATGTCTATGTCACGCGCGGCCTTCTGGCGCTGGCCAATGATTCAGCCGAACTTGCCGCTGTCATTTCGCATGAGATGGCCCATGTCACAGCCCGCCATGGCCAGCAGCGCCAACAGCTGGAGGCTGATGCCGGTCTTGCAGCGCGCGTGGTGTCCGAGGTGCTGCAAGACAATGAAGCCGGGCGGCAGGCGGCAATCCGCGGCAAGCTTCGATTGGCCCAGTTCACCCGCAATCAGGAGCTGGAGGCCGACGCCATCGGCATCAAGGCAACAGGGGCGGAAGCATTCGATCCCTATGCCGCAGGCCGCTTCCTCAATGCAATGGGCGCCTATACCAGCTACCGCACAGCGGCGACCAATGACGACATGTCGCTTGATTTCCTGGCGAGCCATCCTTCGACGCCGCAGCGGGTCGAGCTTGCCAACCGCCATGCGCGGCTGATCGGGCCTCCGGGCACCGGCGACCGCGACCGTGACGCCTACCTGGCGGGCATTGACGGGATGCTGTTTGGCGACAGCCCGGAAGAGGGCTATGTGCGCGGGACCAATTTCCTGCACCCTGTCTTGGGCATCACGTTTTCCGTGCCTGCCGGGTTTGACACAGAGAATAACAAGGATGCGGTTCTCTCTGCCGGTCCTGGCGAAATTGCCGTGCGCTTTGACGCGGTGGAGTTGCCCGGCGCCGCGTCGCTCAGCGATTATATCAAGTCGGGCTGGGTGGCCGGTTTGGACGAGGCCTCTGTGCGTCCCGCAATCGTCGGCGGAAATGAGGCTGTGACAGCGCGGGCGCAAGCTGAGAAATGGCAGTTCAACATCACTGTGCTGCGGCTCAACGGCAAGGTGTTCCGCTTTCTGATTGCCGCGCCCATCGGCAGCCCGACACTCGATTCAGTGGCTGCCAGCGTGACACAGAGCTTCCGGTTGCTGACGCCGGAAGAGCGCGCTTCTGTCAAGCCGGCACGGCTGCAGATTGTGACCGTCAAGGCGGGCGAAACGGCCGGAGCGCTCGCCAACCGGATGAGCGGGGTTGACCGCAAGCTTGATCTTTTCCGGATTCTCAACGGTTTGACCGCCGGGCAGAGCGTATCTGCCGGCGACAAAGTGAAACTGGTCGTCACTGAATAGTCCGGTCGTTCAGGCCGGAGGCATGCCCGCCATGGATGGATTGCTGCGCACCAGCGAATCCTTGAGCTTTTCCATCGCCCGTGTCTCGATCTGCCGCACCCGTTCCTTGGAAATGCCGAGTGTTTGCCCGAGTTCTTCAAGCGTGGATGTGTCTTCTTCCAGGCGCCGCTTTTGGACAATCAGCTTCTCGCGCGGGTTCAGAACTGTCATCGCCTGACGGAGCCAAGCGACCCGCCGGCCGCTGTCGATGTGCTCTTCGACGATCTGGTCCGGCAACGGGCTGCCATCTACCAGAAAGTCCATCCGCCCGGAGCTGCCTTCATCGTCTGAGGCCATTGGCGCGTTGAGGGATGTGTCCGGTCCGGAAAGCCTGTGGTCCATCGTCTCCACGTCCTTGACGGAAACGCCGATCGCTTGAGCGACCTGCCCGTAGAGTGCCGCTGTCGTCAGATTCTGCTGGCCTTGCGACAGACGCGCCCGCAGCCGGCGCAGGTTGAAGAACAGCGCCTTTTGCGCCGACGATGTGCCGCCGCGCACGATTGACCAGTTTTTGAGGATATAGTCCTGGATTGAGGCACGGATCCACCAGGTGGCGTAGGTCGAGAACCGCACTTCGCGGTCCGGGTCAAACCGTGCCGCAGCTTCCAAAAGACCGATGTGGCCTTCTTGAATAAGATCGCTCATTGACAGGCCGTAATTGCGGAATTTTGCCGCCATCGAAATGACCAGGCGCATGTGGGACGAGGCTAGCTGGTGCAATGCCTGTTGGTCGTGCAGATCTTTCCAGCGCACCGCCAGACCGTGCTCTTGGCCGCGTTCAAGATAGGGCGCAGCCTTTGCGGCGCGCATCAGGGACGGACTTGCATATTGCGATCCCATGGCAATTCTCCATTCCCGGCATGTTCAAGGCCAGCCGGACAGAGTTATTTACGCAGCAAGTCTGAAACCGGATTAGGGCAGGAAAAAGAAAGGCCCGGACAGACCGGGCCTTTGACTTGTATCTTGGGAGGAGAGCTTATGCAGCTTCTTCCTGTTCTTCGGTCTCATTGTCTGCTTCCACCTTGACGCCGCGCTTGGGGCCTTTGGCAAGATTGGCTTCAATGACGCGCACGGCTTCGGTTTCCGACATCTTGTTGACCGCAGCGATTTCGCGGGCCATCCGGTCGAGCGCTGCTTCATACAGCTGACGCTCGGAATAGGACTGTTCCGGCTGGTTTTCGGCGCGGTAGAGGTCGCGCACGACTTCCGAAATGGCAATCAGGTCGCCGGAATTGATCTTGGCATCATATTCCTGCGCACGGCGTGACCACATGGTGCGCTTGACGCGGGCGCGGCCCTGCACAACCTTGAGGGCGCGCTCAAGATAGTCGGCTTCCGACAGTTTGCGCATGCCAATGGTCTGTGCCTTGGCGACCGGCACCTTCAGGCGCATTTTGTCCTTTTGAAATTCGATGACGAACAGCTCCAGCTTGAAGCCGGCGACAACCTGTTCTTCAATTGTCATGATCTGGCCGACGCCATGCGCCGGATACACAATGAATTCGCCAGTCTTGAAACCCTGACGTGTTGCAGTCTTCTTTTGCTGTTGGGCTACCATGAGCCTTGTACTCCCTGCCTGCTCCAAAAAAATCGACGGAGCCAATTCGAGACGCCGGACCGGCACCCCCTTCAAAGCAAGGCTAAAGGCACACAAACCCCGCAGGTGTCGCAGACTTATCGGGAACGAACCGCCTTGAGACACAGGCCGACCGCTCGGGAAAAACCTTAACCCGCTTGAGATGTCTGCCTTTCAATGATTGACGCAAATGCGCAAGAATTGTTGTCCTGCCGGGGGCATAAAAAGACCCCTAGCATAAAAACGGGTCCGAATCAACGATTTGCTGCACCGGCGAACAAAACCGCGTCCAGCGCTTTAACCCATGGTTAACGATGCAAGGCCGATTGCGTCCGCGGCTCAGTCGCCTTGGCCGGGCTCTCCGGAAAAGAATTTCTCAAATTTGCCTTCGACGCCGTCCATCTCTTTGGCGCCTTCCGGCGCGTCACGCTTGACAGTGATGTTCGGCCATTTGACCGCATAGTCGGCGTTGATCTTCAGCCATTTTTCAAGGCCGGGCTCCGTGTCCGGCTTGATGGCTTCGGCGGGGCATTCAGGCTCGCAGACGCCGCAATCGATGCATTCATCCGGGTGGATGACCAGCATATTGTCGCCTTCGTAAAAGCAATCCACCGGACAGACTTCGACGCAGTCCATGTATTTGCATTTGATGCAATTGTCGGTGACGACATAAGTCATCGCGGCTCGGCTCCTGGCGCTTCAACAGTTGAGGCAGCACCTAGCGGCTTTAAAGCGCCCTTTCAAGGGCGTGCTATGTCACGCACAGGCCGGTTTGCGGCAAAATATTTCATATGCGGATTTGGCTGCGCGCGTTCAGGCGCGGGCTCCCGTCACGTCTTAGGCTTCCGCCACTGGTTGGCGCGGATGTTGTCTTGCGCAAGACGGGCCGTTTCCGCGATGCGACGGGCGCGGGTCTCGGCAGTTTTTGCCGCTGCGATCCATTCGAGGATGCCCCGTTTGGCAGACTTCGGAAAGCCGTCGAAATGTCTTCTGGCATCTTGATGCAGGCGAAGCTGGACGTCGAGATCGGCAGGAATGGCCAATGCTTCGATGGCATCCAGCGCGGTCCACTGACCGCCTGCCTTGGCAGCCTCGATCAGCGCAAGGCCTGCCGCCTGCATGCGGCCCTCGGCGATGAGGCGGGTCGCCTTGTCCTTGTTGATCTTCGACCAGTTCGACTTTGGCTTGCGCGGCGCGATGAGCAGCATTGAGTGATCGGCATCAAGTTTGCGCGGCAGTGAATCGACCCAGCCGAAACACAGAAGCTCGTCGACCACTTCCGTGTAAGGCACATGGTGCGGGCTGCCTTTTTTGAAGGTGACCAGCCAAAGCGATCCAGAGGTTTCATGATGGATCGAAAGCCAATTGTGCAAATCCAGGAGACTGCGGATTTCAAGCTTCTTCAGGGCTTCGCCAGCCATGATCACACCTCTTCGAGAAACTCGTCCAAAAAGCGCAAAAGCCGCGCGTGGCGCATTTTTGCCAGTTCAGCGCCTGTGATGGTTTGAAATCCGTCGGCCAGTTTCAAAAGCTTGGTGTGGAAATGGTCGATGGCATAGCGCTTGTCGTCGAGCTGGCGCTCCACGGCGACCGGTTCGTCCGGATGATACAGCGCCGTTCCCATTCGCCCGCTGATGTAA
Source organism: Rhizobiaceae bacterium (assembly GCA_049696015.1). Taxonomy (GTDB): domain Bacteria; phylum Pseudomonadota; class Alphaproteobacteria; order Rhizobiales; family Rhizobiaceae; genus JANMEX01. The sequence continues at coordinate 20,845 of JBAVTG010000246.1, forward strand.
AAAGTCCGAGCAACGCCGAGCATGCCGAGTGAATCGAGCCGGTCTGCATCCTGCAGGATCCTGGCCTCCAACGTCTGTGGTGTAAGGTTTGCGGAAAAACTGTGCGCCTCGATGGCATGGCGGACCGCCGCCAAACGCTTTTCGTCCCAGCCAAGGGCAGCAAGAATGGCGGCCGCCTTGTCTGCGGCCATGCGCGAGGCTTGTCTCGCCTGCGGATCGTTCTTCTCGATAGCGATGCAATCATGCAGCATGGTCGCGGCAAACAACACTTCATCATCGCCGCCTTCGATCTTTTGGATATGCCTGGCATTTTTCCAAACTCTGGCAATATGGGCGACATCATGTGCGCCGTCTGTGCCGGAAAAGGCGTGCGGCAGAAGGACTGCGGCGAAATCCTCAAAGGGAGCGAACGCGCTCATGGTTCAATCCTGATCAAAAATGGCGGCGCGCAGGCGCTCATAGGCGCGCCGTTCAGCTTTTTCCGGCCGCCCGCCATGTTCGGCGACCAGACCTTGCGGCATGGTATCCTTTGGCGGCGGCGGCGGGGTATGGTCGATGTAAAGCTGTTGCGCTTCAGGCGCCGGACCGCGCCGGTTCCCCGGCTTCAGCACTTCAAATTCGCGGATCGTCTTGTCAAAACGGATGGTGAGCCGATCACCGGGCTTGAGCGAATGGCTCGCGGAGCGGCAGGCAGCACCGTTCAACCTGACACTGCCGCCTTCGACGAGCTTTTGCGCAATTGACCGTGATTTTGCCAACCGGGCGAAAAACAGCCATTTGTCGATGCGCTGTTTTTCCGGGCCCGATGGCGTGCTGTCGCCCATGAAAGCCGGTTTACTTCTTCAACTGGTCGCGGAGCGCTGCGAGCTTGGCAAAAGGCGAATCCGGGTCAAACTTCGGCGCGCGCTCCTCGCGCGGCTTGTGGTCGCCTTTGCCATTGCCTTTGAAGTCGCTCTTCTGTCCGTCCGGGCGCTTGTTGCGGTCATCCTTGCGGAAATCGCGGCGCTGGTCGCCATCTGCGCGCGGCGGGCGGTTGCCGCCATCTGGCCGGCCTTGGCGGGGACGGCCTTCGCCGCCTTCACGCTCGCGCCTCGGGCCGCGTTCACCTTCGGGCTTTTGTTCGGCTTGGCCATTCACCCCTTGCGGGCGCTGGAAATTGCGGCGGTTGCCAGTGTTGCGCTCGCCTTGCTGGCGTGGCTCGAATTTGCCCTGCTTCCACAGGAGCACGACTTTCGGCGCTTCTTCCGCTGCAGGTTCGCCCGCCGCATCGCTTTCTGTAGCTTGAACGGATGAAACTGCCGCCGTTTCGTCCTTGTCAGCGCTTTCGCTGCGGGCAATGCGTTCGACGATCACTTCCGGAATCGAAGGCGCCGGGTTGGCCGCAGCGACGGCTGCGTCAATGGCCGCCACCTTCTTGTCGACTTCTTCGGCGGGAACTGTATCGGCGCGATAGCCAAGCCCCTTGAGAATTTCTTCCATATCCGCCGGTGTCGCGCCAAGGATGGACAGCATGGCGGGCGTCACCATGAAGCGTTCGCCGTCATAAGCGCCGGCCGGGCGGGCGCCCTGGCCCTCTTTCCAGGCCATGGTCGGGCGGATGAAATCGGCCAGCCGCTCCAGGATGTCGATGCGCACAGCCCGTTTGCCCAAATAGCGGAAGCCGCCGATGCGGTAGAACTCGCGCTCGAACGACGGGTCAGCGACAATGGAGGTGCGGCCGGCGGCAAGCGCGGCGACAACATCGCCGTAGCCAGGCTTTTCCTTTGCATCGTTTTTCAACGCCCAAAGGAGCGTCACCAACTGGGCCGGAGCGGGCTTCAAGAGGGCTGGCAGGAAGATGTGGTATGCGCCAAAGCGGATGCCAAGCTTGCGCATGGCGCCGCGGGCTTCCTGATCAAGGCCCTTGACGTCGTCGGCCACGTCGCGGCGCTTGACGATGCCTTGGCTCTCAAACAGCCGGAAGGCCAAACCCTTGGCCATCCCTTCCAGACCTTCGCCGGTGTGCAGGTCTGCCAGCGGCTTCAAATGCTGGTCGATCTGGAACTGGACGAAGCGCTGGGCGCGGGTCTCGACCATCTCGCGCGAGGAGCCAGTCAGCGGCTCGTCTGCCAAAAGGATGACGCGGGGTTTCAGAAAATCTTCGGATGCCGCCAGCGTTGCGATCGGCGCGCCGAGCCAGCGGACAAAGCCGTCAGACCCAAGTGATATGTCGCCGTTGGGCGCTGCCGCAAAGCGGTAGGCGCGCGCGTCATATTCCACGGCAAGCGACTTCAGCGCCGCAGCGCGAATGGCTTTGCCATCCTCGCCCTCGGCGGGTCCATCAGCGGCAAAGCGGAATCCCTGCAGCTGTCCAACGATATGGCCCTCGACAAGTACGTCGCCGTTGACCGTGATTTCTGCTTCAAGCATCGATTTCTCTCTCAATCGCTTCATGAGCACGCTTGTCCTGCGGTCCACAAAACGTTTCGTCAACCTCTCATGCAAAGCATCAGAGAGGCGGTCTTCTATGTCACGGGTCTTTTCCTGCCAAGTGAGCGGGTTTGCAAGCCATGATGGGCGGTGCGACACATAGGTCCATGTGCGAATTTGGGCAATGCGTTGCGAAAGCGCATCTATATCACCCTCGGGATTGTCGGCCTTGCGCACTTGGTCGGCCATATAGGCCTCATCGACCCTGCCGCGCTTGGCCAGATCAAGGAAAATCTGGCCGACGATTTCGGCGTGCTGCGCTGGCGCGATCTTGCGGTAATCAGGCAATGCGCAGGCATCCCACAGGGTTTCGACCCGGTGCGACTTGTCGGCAATGCGCCGGATGTCTTCGTCCTTGGTCAGGAAGTGCAGCGCTTCGGCATCATCGGCCGGCAGGGCGCGTGTTAATCCCTCAATTGGCGCGACCGTGTCCAGCGACGCGACCAGCGCATCAACCGAGGCAAAGTCAAACTGCGCCGTCCGCCATTGAAGGACCCGCACAGGATCAAATTCGTGGCTCTCGATGCGCCGGACCTGTTCCTCGTTGAACGATTCGGCGCGGCCCGTTGTGCCGAATGTGCCGTCGCGCACATGGCGGCCGGCGCGTCCGGCAACCTGGCCAAGCTCGGCGGCGTTCAGTTCGCGGAACTGCCAGCCGTCAAACTTGCGGGTCTGGGCGAACGCGACATGGTCGACATCAAGGTTCAGTCCCATGCCGATGGCATCGGTGGCGACGATGAAATCCACATCGCCGGACTGGTAAAGCTCAACCTGGGCATTGCGGGTGCGTGGGCTCAAGGCGCCTGTGACCACTGCTGCCCCGCCGCGCTGGCGGCGGATGAGTTCGGCAATGGCATAGACTTCATCGGTCGAGAAGGCGACGATGGCGGTTCGCGGCGGCAGGCGGGTGATCTTCTTTTGCCCGGCATGGATCAGCTGGCTCAGGCGCGGGCGCGTGTTGACCTGAATGCCGGGCAGGAGCTTTTCCAGAATGCCCCACATCGTGTCTGAACCGAGCAGCAGCGTCTCGTCGCGGCCGCGCAGATGCAGGATGCGGTCGGTGAAAATGTGCCCGCGCTCCAGATCGCCGGCCAGCTGCACCTCGTCGATGGCGACAAACGCCGCCTTGGTCTGGCGCGGCATCGCTTCAACTGTGCAGACCGAATAGCGTGAGCCTTTCGGCGTGATCTTTTCCTCGCCGGTGATCAGCGAGACCAGTTCCGGCCCGACCTTTTCGCAAACGCGGCCATAAACTTCGCGCGCCAGGAGCCGCAGCGGCAGGCCAATGACGCCGGTGCCGTGACTGACCATGCGCTCAATGGCATAATGGGTCTTGCCCGTGTTGGTCGGCCCCAGCACTGCTGTGACGCCGCGCCCGGACAGGATCAAGGGTTCAATGATGGGGAATCGGTAAGTCATGGCGCTTCAGGGATGACCGTAAAAACAGCCGAGGACAAATGATTTGAAGATTTTCGAAAAATTTTGCCGGTTCTGCCCGCGTCTTTCGGTTGGAACAGGCCCTCATATAGGATCGATTTCCCGCATGTGCAGCGCCATCGGGTTCAACAATTACAATAAAGCCCGCATTTCCGCCGTCAGCTCCGGCATCGGGAAAAGGTGGCCTGTAGCGCCCATGACATCTTGCGGGGTAACAAGGCCTTCCTTGGAGCGGATCATGGTTTTGAACATGGCGTGAGCACAGAGTTTTCCGTCTGAATGGAATTCCTGCTCGACAAACACCCAGCGCTCATCCCAGCCGACGATGCGCGTTGTCATATCGAACTTCTGAAAGACTGTCAGCGGGCGGCGGTAGTCAAACTTG
>JBAVTG010000247.1:0-45210 GCA_049696015.1 Rhizobiaceae bacterium
GACCCCGCCTTTTACTTCACCTCCACCGACCAATCCCCGCTCGACGCCACACACATCGGCCAGCGACTCAACGCCCTGATGCGCGCCCTCGAAAACCTCCCCCACCAAGCCCGCCGCCTCGTCCGCTATTACGCCAAGCGCGACGCGGCCTTTAAAGCGTTCAAACCAACTCGCATGTCCCCCATGCGCCCCGGCCTGCCGCCGGGCTGGCGGGAACGAAAGATTCACGAAATCGATGATGTCTTGAGAGAATGTCACGGGCTGGCACATGACCAGCTGAACAGCAGTTGAGCTCCAAAAGTCCCCTCTCCGTCACGGGCTTCGCCCGCGACACCTCTCCCGCAAGCGGGCGAGGTTGAACCCGCGCTTGCTTTTTTACTCAACTATCCCGGCAGCGCAGAAGAGGCGCAAAAATCGAAGCGTTTAACCTCGCCCGCTTGCGGGGTCCGAAGGACGGGCGAGACCTGTGGCTCGCCCCGGGCAAGGTGTCGCGGGCGGAGCCCGTGACGGAGAGGGGCCTGCGCACAGGATATCAAGCCCGAGGATGACGAAGTTTGGGTTGGAAACGCACTTCCCCGCTTTGTATCCTTGCCGCCGCCATTCCAATCAGGCAATCAAGACCCAAACTGGAGCCACCCATGGACAATCCCATTCTCATCGAAGTGCTGCGCGGCGCGGTCGTTGAAAGCTGCCACCGAGGCGCGGTTTCGGTCGTCGATGGTGATGGCAAATCCGTGCTTTCCGTCGGCGATGTGGCGCATCCGGTCTTTCCGCGCTCCGCCATCAAGGCAATGCAAGCCTTGCCGCTGGTCGAGTCCGGCGCGGCGGATGCCTACATGTTTTCCAACCGCGAATTGGCGCTCGCCTGCGCCTCCCATTCCGGCGAAGATGGCCATGTTGAAACCGCCCGCACCATGCTGGCGCGGGCGGGCATCACCGAGGACACCTACGAATGCGGCGCGCACTGGCCATTTTACCAGTCAACGTTGATTGACTTTGTCGCGCACGGCAAAAAGCCGCTGCCGGTCCATAACAATTGCTCCGGCAAGCACGCCGGCTTCCTGTGCTTTGCCTGCCACGAAAACATCGACACCAACGGCTATGTCGCCCTTGGCCACAAGGTGCAGGATGCAGTGCGCGATGCCATGGAAAGCGTCACTGGCGCGGCCCATTCCATCGACCAGTGCGGCACCGACGGCTGCTCGATCCCCACCTATGCCATCCCGCTGCAAAACCTCGCCCACGGCTTTGCCAAAATGGCCACCGGCATTGGCCTTGGTACTGCTCGCGCCAAAGCCTCCCGCCGCTTGATCGATGCCTGCATGGCCGAACCATGGCATGTCGCAGGCACTGACCGCGCCTGCACGCAGATCATGCAAGCCGCCCCCGGCCGCGTCTTTGCCAAATATGGCGCCGAAGCTGTCTATACGCTCGCAATTCCTGAAATGGGCCTCGGCATCGCGCTCAAATGCGATGACGGATCCGAGCGCGGCGCAATCGCCATGGCCAATGCGGTTCTAGCCAAATTATTTGGCAAGGATGAAGCAGCACAAACTTTCCAGTCCGCCGCAAACAAAGGCTTCCGCAACTGGAACAAGATTGAAGTGGGACGGTTCAGGCCTGCGGGCCAACTTGTTTAAATCAGCCGGAGTAACGCAATGGAACTCGAGTGGATCGAAAAATTTGAAGGTTCGCGGCGCGAGGAATTGTATGAACTCTACAAACAGGAATGGTGGACCAAGGGTAGGCTATTTGACGATGTCATGCTGATGATCAAACATTCAAACCTTGCAGTTGGATGCTGTTCGCCTGATGGAAAGCTGGTTGGTTTCGCGCGGGTACTAAGTGACCTGACTTTCAAAGCGCTCATCTTTGATGTGATCGTTCACACCGATTTTCGGGGTCGGGGAATTGGGAAGACACTGATCAAATATGTCACTAATCACAAGACATTCGCGAAGGTGAAGACATTTGAACTCTACTGTCCGGACGAATTAATTCCGTTCTACAACAAATTGGGCTTCAGAAAGCGGACTTCACATCTTTTGTCATTGGAGCGCTAATTGTCCACATGGCAATACGATTTCGCTTGCGAAAAATAGAAGCTTCGGTTCGCGCGCTGGCCTAAATCCCCGCATTGCCTTCGACTGTCACATTGGCAAATCCCTGATTGCCATGCTTGGCCATATCGTCGCTGACGATCTTCAAGTGATCTCGCCCGAAGATTGCGCCGGTGGCGATTTGGTCGAAAACATTGCCGGTGATCACTGCCTTGCCCGCGCCGTCAGTGACTGAAACAGCAATGCCTTCACCCGCTTGGCGGATGACGTTGCCGGTGACAGAAACATTACGCAAATACGGCCCCCAACCAAGCGCGATGCCAATATTGGGCGCGCCGTCGATGGTGTTGCCGGTGATCGCCGTATCGGCTTCAGCCGAAATGCCATTGCCAAACCCAAGACCTTCAGGCGGGTAGGGGCCCTTGGTCGACAAATTGCGCACGATGTTTCCGGAGATGGTCGCCAGCCGCCCGCCTTCGTTGAAATTCACCACCGAAATGCCGTTGGCCGCCCCATCAACGATGTTGTTGGCAATGACTGATCCATCAAACTGGAACTCGGCATATAATGCCGTCTCGCCGGAGTTGAGACAGGTGTTGCTTGTGATCACGGCATTGCTCGCCGAATTGCAGCGGATGGCAGAAAAGGCACAGTCCGAAACATGATTGTTGGCAATTTGCACGCCATGCCCGCGGAAAACATTGATGCCGTTGCCGTACTGCCCGGTGCCGCCGGAGCGTGCGCCAATGCGGGCGACGCGGTTGCCGGAAATCAGCGTGTTGTCGTCGCCCTTTTGCCAGCGATGCACAAGAATGCCGCCATTGGAGCAATCGGAAACATCATTGTCCTTGATCGCCATGCCGCGCCCTTCAACGCTCCAGACCCCGGCTTCTGCCGCGCCGGAAATGGTGCTGCGCTCCAGTCTGCCGGCGCAGCTCTCAAGAACCACCGCATTCTTGGTCGCCCCTGCGATCTCGCAATTGTCGATCATGACCTTGCCAACGCGCTTTGCCTCTACCAGCCCTTGGCTTTGATCGCCAAGCGGCCGGTTGGCCCCGTCAAAACTGACGCTGTCCAGCGTCAGCAAATCAATGTCTTCGCCCAGAAACAAAAACCCGTCGCCGCCGTAAATGATACGCGATGCGCCCAAAACGCCGGTGATCCGCACCCGCCTTGGCAGCTTCATGTTGGAAATCACATAATTGCCTGGCGGCAGGAAGATTGGCTGGTTCGCATCTGACGCCCGCTTGAGGATCGATTCGAATTTGCGCGACTGATCATCCAACGCATCGGGGAGGAAACCGAATTCCGCCGCGTCAATTGCGCCGCGCATGGAAGCGTTTTGAAGGGTTTGCGCGCCGGCAGGACGAGCCAGATACGGCATGGCAAGCCCGGCAGCGGCAAGGCGCAGGAAATTGCGGCGGTTGGTTCGAATGGTCATAGTCGACCGATGCAGGTTTGATGCCATATGCAAGTGTCCCGTTTCAGGACAGGCCGGATCAATAAAGCGGTTTGACAACGATCAACGGCAGGCGAACACTAGGATGCGATACAAGGCCAACCAACAGCACAGGAACGCGGCAATGAGCAGTGCATTTACCAAGGACGTGGACGAAGGCGGCGCATTGCCGGATGTCGGCGAGCGCCCGGTCAGCCAACACCGCAATCTCGTCACGCATGAAGGCATGGCCATGATCGACGCGGAAATCGCGTTTCTGCACGATGCCATGGCAAAGGCCGAAGCCGCTTCCGACCGCGAGCATATCGCGCTTGCGGCACGCGACTTGCGCTACTGGTCGCAACGCCGGGAAACTGCTGAGCTGTCCGTTCCTGAACCCGACAGCGATGTCGTCCGTTTTGGCATGACAGTGAAGCTGCAATCACCTGACGGCAAGAAGTCGGCCACCTGGAAAATCACCGGCGAAGATGAGGCGGATGCAAAACACGGCAAGATCTCCCACGTTTCGCCCATGGCAGTCGCGCTTTTCGGCAAAAAGGCAGGAGACTCAATAACGCTCAATGAACATGAGTGGAAGATCGTCTCTTTTGGCTCGGATGAAAGCTGAAGCCGCTACAGCCAGCCCTTGAAGCGGAAAAAGACCAGCGGCAGCACGGCAGAAAGCGCCATCAGCAGCAGTGCAAACGGGTAGCCTTGGGCCCAGGCCAGCTCCGGCATGAAATCAAAATTCATCCCGTAAATCGATGCCACGAGCGTTGGCGGCATAAAGCCGACTGCCGCCACTGAGAATATCTTGATGATGGCGTTTTGTTCCACCGAAACCAAACCCACGACCGTATCCAGGAGCATGGTGATCTTGTTCGACAGAAAATCCGCATGCTGCTTCAGCGACAGCATATCCCGGTCGAGCACAGACAGTTTCTCGCGCAGATTGGCGGAAGCCTTCGCCCCTGTGTTTTGCCCGTGCAGGTAGCTCACTACCCGTGACAGGCCCTGCAGGCTCTCGCCCACTTTTGACAGAAATGCGCCCTCAGTGCCGAGCAGCCGCATTGCCGAACGAAACTGCGGTGTCGACATCGGAGTTTTCGCGTCCGCAAACAGCCTGTCTGCTTCAGCATCAAGCTGTCCGGTCACGTCTTCCAGCAGGTCGGCCAAACGGTCAATGACGCTCTCAAGCAAGCCGGCCAAAAGCAGGATCCCGTCGGTGCCTTTGCCGCCAAATTCGCTGCCGGATTTTTCAATCCGTGTCCTGAATTTCCGGAATGATGTCGGGTCGGAATAGCGCACTGTAATCAACCGCCCGGCCGCAAGAATGAATGTCACAGGGCTTAAGCCCGGCTTTTCCGAATGGCCCGCATGGACCAGCGGCGCCGTCAGATAATGCGCGCCATCCTCGGTATAGACCCGGCTCGATTCCTCGATTTCCTTCATGTCCTCGCGTGTCGGAATACCGATGCCGAGCAGGGTTTCAACCTGCCGGTCTTCCTCTACCGTTGGATTATAGAGATCGATCCATACTGTTTGCGCCGGAAGAGTATCGCCAGCCTTCATCTGAGTGCCTTCAAAACACGTCTTGCCGTGCAGGTGGATGGTGATCATGCCGTCGTCTCCACGGTGCCTACGCCCATGCTATAGTCCCTCAAAAACATCGCCGCCCCGATCTCGTCAATCTCGCCGGACGCCACACCAAGCACGAAAGTGATGATTTCCTCTTGCTCTGCCTCGACGCTCCAACTGTTCAACGCAAGAAAAACGTCGGCAGCCAGATAGCCGGTACGCTTGTTGCCATCAATGAAAGGATGGTTTTTGACAATACCGAAGAGATAGGCGGCCGCGAGGTCGAATATGTCCGGGTCGGAATATTGAAGTTTTTGAAGCGGACGGTTCAAGGCGGACTCGAGCATGCCTTCGTCCCGCAAACCCTGCGCGCCGCCATGCAAAATGAGTTGCTCTGAATGAAGTGCTTCAATGGTTTCGCGATCATGCAGAATCATTTTGCGAGTTCGCGCAGCGCAACTTCGTACTTCTTCATGCGTTCGCGCGCGATTGTCATTTTCCGTTCAAACTCTTCACGCGAGTCGGAAATTGGACGAATTCGCAGTTCGCCGCCTTCCTTGAGTAGGACAACGTCATCCCCCGCGCTCAGCCCCAGGCTTTCCAGAATGTCTTTCGGAATGATCACGCCTTCGGAATTGCCGATTTTGCGAATAACCGTGTTCATGACTTTTGCTCCTGTTGCAACACAAGTGATAACATCAGAAGCAAATTGTTGCAACAGACATTATAACATGGAAATTGGCGCAGAAAAACCGGCCTTGCGACAGGCCGGTTTCTAAAGTCCGGGTCATTCAGCTCAAACGAACTGGCTAAGTCCCGGGATCGAGGCAACCACTGCATCAATCGGACCGTCGCCTGCCTTCTCGCGGGCAAAGCGGATCGTCTCTTTCGACACGCCGGTGATTTCGCCCATGCCCATGCCCATCGCCATAAGCTTGGATCCAAGGCCCATCACGCCCGGCATGAAACCACCCTTGTAATCGGCCGCGGCAATTGCAGCCTCAGCGCCGGGCAGGGCGGCAAGCAGCTTGGAAACCTCGTCGGCCGGGCCTTCGGCCTGCAGGAAACCAAGGATCATGCCGACAGCTTTCTCTGCCACGCCTGCATCGAGGCCGACATTGGCAACGATGCGCTGGATCAGTTCATTCATAGCGTATCTCCGAATATTTGACGTAAACGTCATATGCACAGTTCGCAAAATGAAACAAGCCGATATGGCCATTGTTGATTGCTTGCGCGCCCGTTATATCAGCGGTGCTTCGTCAAGGGGCGGCGCGAAACACAGGCCGGAAGAGACATCCATGCTGCAGGACGGAAAAATATTCATTGGCGCAAGCCGAAAGCCGGACGACTCGATCCAAAAAGGCGAATATCTGGCGCTGAAATACGCTAATCGCCACGGCCTCGTCACAGGTGCAACCGGCACCGGCAAGACCGTCACCTTGCAGATCCTCGCCGAAGCCTTTTCCAATGCCGGGGTTCCGGTGTTTGCCGCCGATATCAAGGGCGACCTGTCCGGCATTGCGGCCATGGGCGACAAGAAGGATTTTCTGGTCAAGCGCGCCGAACAGATCGGCTTGTCGCCGTATGACAATCAGGAATTCCCGGCGATCTTTTGGGACCTGTTCGGCGAGCAGGGCCACCCGATCCGCGCCACAGTTTCCGAGATGGGCCCGCTGCTTTTGTCACGGTTGATGAACCTTTCCGATGCGCAGGAGGGCGTTCTCAACATTGCCTTCCGTATCGCGGATGAAGAAAAACTGCTGCTGCTTGACCTGAAAGACCTGCAGTCGATGCTCTCCCATGTGGCAGATCGCGCCAGCGAAATTCAGACCCGCTATGGCAACGTGTCCAAGGAATCCGTCGGTTCGATCCAGCGTTCCTTGTTGGTTCTGGAAGACCAGGGCGGTGACAAATTCTTCGGCGAACCGGCACTCAACATTGCCGATATCATGCGCACCACGCCCGATGGTCGCGGCGCAATCAATGTGCTGGCCGCAGACAAATTGATGATGAACCCGCGGCTTTACGCGACGTTCCTGCTCTGGCTCCTGTCGGAAATGTTCGAAGTGCTGCCGGAAATCGGAGATCCGGAAAAGCCCAAGCTGGTGTTCTTTTTCGACGAAGCCCATCTCCTGTTCAACGAAGCGCCAAAAGCCCTGCTGGAGCGTGTCGAACAGGTCGTTCGTCTCATCCGCTCCAAAGGTGTCGGCGTCTATTTCGTCACCCAGAACCCGCTCGATATTCCCGAAACCGTCCTTGCCCAGCTTGGCAACCGCATTCAGCATGCTTTGCGCGCCTATTCCCCGCGCGAAACCAAGGCCGTCAAGGTCGCCGCTGACACATTCCGCCCCAATCCTGATTTTGACACCTACCAGTCGATCATGGCGCTCGGCACCGGCGAGGCGCTGGTTTCAACGCTGGAAGAAAAAGGCGTGCCATCGATGGTCCAGCGCACGCTGATCCGCCCGCCCGCGGGCCGCCTCGGCGCCATCACCCCGCAAGAGCGTCAGGCCGTCATCGCCAATTCGCCCGTCCTGGGCCAGTATGACAAAACGGTCGATCGCGACTCCGCCTTTGAAATGCTCCAGCGCAAGGTCAATCAGCAGAAGGCTGATGCAGAGCAGGAAACCCAGCCAGCCGAGCAGCCATCCGGCGGCGGCTGGCGCCTCCCGGATTTCGGCGGCGGCACATCATCGGCCCGCACCACATCCAAACCCCGCGCTTCCTCGCGCCAGACTGTTACCGAAACCGCAATGAAGTCCGTCGTCCGCTCCGTTGGCTCATCGCTTGGACGGGCCTTGGTCCGCGGGATACTGGGAAGTCTGACTAGAAGGTAAGCGGCGCGTCCTCGCCGAACACCACGACTGGCGCGTTCTGGGGCACCCGCCTGTGCAGGTCGATGATGTCCTGGTTCATCAGCCGCACACAGCCGGACGAGGCCTTCTTGCCGATGCTGCTCCATTCCGGCGAGCCGTGGATGCGATAGAGCGTGTCTATTCCGTTCTGGTAGATGTATAGCGCCCGCGCGCCGAGCGGGTTCTTTAGGCCGCCAGGCATCCCGCCATTTTCCTGCGAGAATTTCTCGAGCTTGGGATCGCGCTCGATCATTTCTTTCGGCGGCGTCCATGTCGGCCATTGTGCCCGTCGCTCGACATTGGCTTTGCCGGACCACGCAAAGCCTTCACGGCCGATAGCCACGCCATAACGGATGGCCTCGCCGAACGGCATGACAAAATACAGGAGCCGGTTTGCCGTATCGACCACCAGCGTACCCGGCGCCTCGCCGGTTGGATCAGCGACAACTTGCCGGTAAAATTTCGGATTGATCTTCTTGTAAGGGACGGCCGGAATGGTGAATTCGCCATCCTCAATCGATGAATAGATAATCGATGGATCGGTCACGATCGGTTTGAAAGTTGGCGGTGGCGGTGGCGGCGCGGCAGGGGCCTCCGGAAATGTCTTCAGCTGCTCTTCGCTCGCCGGCTCCAGGGTCGTGCATCCCGCCAATGCCGCGCTGCCAAGCAGCGTGCCGATAAACGCCCGCCTGCTGATCCTCTTGCGGGCAAAAATGGTCATTCGCTCATATTTCAATTGCAATACTTCCAGGCGCTCTGTTCTCGGACAAACCTGACTGGAATGAGGCAAATAGGCAAGTATTCATGTCAAACACTGCCATCTCCGCAATTCACCAGCGATTTACCTTGGGTTTTTACCGCATTTCAACCCGTGGCTGGTATTGAATTGAATACAACCTGCGGGGACTTTGGACATGTTTAAGCGAATTATCATCGGTTCGGTCATGATGGCGGCGGCGGGCGTTTTTGGCGTTCATGACCGCGAGAACAATCATGTTCCGGTCGAAGCTTCGGTCAAAAAGGTCGAATCCATGTGCTACACGACCTTTTACGAAGACGGCGACAAATGGAAATCCAAGGAAATGCCGTGCGAAATCGTCCGAATGGCGGTGAAGGCTGATCCAAAGCCGGGCAAATACACAATTCATGACAAGACAGAGGTTACCGTGCGCTTTGTCTCGCCAGTCGACAAAAAGCCGCATGAGGCCAGGATCGACAAAGCAAAAAATGATCAAGGCAAACCCATCAAGGTCGGCGACAAGATCACAGTGCGCGCCCACAAGGAACGCGCAGGCGATCTCTGGGAATCCTGATCGGCGGTTTGCGCCGGAAAATGGGCGGCTTCGGCCGCCTTTTTGATTCCGCTATGTGCCACTTTGCATTGCTCCATGGAACCGCTGCGCCTATATGAACGTTGTGTAGGCAGCAATTGCCCGCCTGCAACCCCCATTGCCTCAGGAGTTCCCCATGGCCTTCACCCTTCCGGACCTGCCTTACGACTACGACGCCCTCGCGCCCTTCATGTCGAGAGAGACCCTCGAATACCACCATGACAAGCACCACAAAGCCTATGTCGACAATGGCAACAAGCTTGCAGCCGAAGCCGGCATGGACGGCCTGTCGCTGGAAGAGGTCGTCAAGCAGTCCTTCGGCAAGAACGCCCCGCTCTTCAACAATGCCGGCCAGCACTACAATCACATCCATTTCTGGTCTTGGATGAAAAAGGGCGGCGGCGGCGCTAAGCTTCCGGGCAAGATTGCCAAGGCAATCGACAGCGATCTTGGCGGCTATGACAAGTTCAAGGCGGATTTCATTGCCGCCGGCACAACCCAGTTCGGCTCCGGTTGGGCCTGGCTGTCGGTCAAGGATGGCAAACTTGTGATCTCGAAAACCCCGAACGGCGAAAACCCGCTCGTCCATGGCGCCTCGCCGATCCTTGGTGTCGATGTCTGGGAACATTCCTACTATATCGACTATCGCAACGCCCGCCCGAAGTATCTGGAAGCCTTTGTTGATAGCCTGATAAACTGGGATTACGTGCTCGAGCGTTACGAGGCTGCAACCGCTTAAGTGTGGCATAGCCACGCTTCTAAAGCCGCCGGCGCATCCTCATCGGCGGCTTTTTGTTGACACTATGTCTCTGCACATGAGCCAATTTTCACGCAACAGTGATCGACAACGAGCCGCGACTTGTTGCAACCTGTGCGCGGCGGTGTCCCGATCAAATCCCTGCCTGGAGGCCTTTATGAAAAAACTATTCCTAGCCCTTACCTTGTCTGCTGTAGCCGCAACAGTTACGTTCGCCGGCCCGCTTGAAGATCGTGAAGTGATCATGAAATCCTTCGGAAAGGCCGTTGGCTCCGTTGCGCCGATTGCCAAGGGCGAAGCGCCATTTGATGCTGCCGTAGTGGCCGCCGCATTTGCCACAATCAACGAAAACGCTGCCAAGATCGATGTGGCAGCCCTGTTCCCAGCTGGTTCTAACACAGGTGAATCGACTGCATCGCCCAAGATTTGGGAAGATCTGGCCGGTTTTACTGCGGGCATGGACAAGTTCAAGGCTGATGCTGCCGCCGCCGCTGCTGCCAACCCGGCTGATCTTGCCGCGTTCCAGGCAGAGTTCGGCAAACTGACCAAAAACTGTGGCACTTGCCACGAGACTTTCCGCATCAAAAAGGGCTAACAGCTCCATATGATCCGCAAGCTCGCCAAGGCCGCACTCTTCTTTGCCCTCCTTGGCGGGCTTGTTTTTTGGTGGATAACCCGTCCGCAGTCCTTGGCTGCCGAAGTGCTGGCTTCAGTTCCCGCTGGTGATCCGGTCAAGGGCGAGGCGGTCTTTTGGCAGTCCGGCTGCGCTGCCTGCCATGCCAAGCCGAAGAGCGAGGGCGATGAGCGTTTGAAGCTTGTTGGCGGATTGGTGCTCAAATCACCGTTCGGCAATTTTCACGCCCCCAACATTTCCATGGACGTCAAGGACGGCATCGGCTCGTGGTCGTTTGTTGACTTTGCCAATGCAATGCAACGCGGTGTCTCGCCGGAAGGCCAGCATTACTATCCGGCATTTCCCTACGTTTCCTATGCCCGCATGACCTTGACGGATGTTGCGGACCTTTACGCGTTCATGAAAACCTTGCCCGCAGTTGCAGGTGTTGCGCCGGATCATGAACTGCCGTTCCCATTCAATATCCGCCGTTCACTCGGCGGTTGGAAATTCCTGTTTTTCTCACAGGGCCCGGTCCTTGCCCTCGAAAATCCGTCTGACCAAGTAAAGCGCGGTCAATATCTCGTCGAAGGCCCCGGCCATTGCGGCGAATGCCATACCCCGCGCAATATTCTTGGCGGCGCGACAACCAGCCAGTGGCTCGCCGGTGCGGTCAATCCGGAAGGCGAAGGGGTCATCCCCAATATCACTGGCGGCGAGGGCGGTGTGGATGCTTGGAAAGAGAGCGAGCTGGCATCCCTGCTCAAAGACGGCTTTACGCCGGATTTTGACAGCGTCGGCGGCTCAATGACGGCAGTCATCGCCAACTGGTCGCATGTGTCTGACGAGGACCGCGCCGCCGTCGCCGCCTATCTCAAAGCCATCCCCGCCCATCCCAATGGCTACACTGTCCCTGCAACGGCCGCGCAGTAGGTCTATTTTCGCCGGCACCAGGTCAGCTGTGGCCCGGCGCGGTAGTCGGTCTGCATCCAGTATTTCCAGGCCGTGCAATTGGCCTTCGTCCGGAAGCATCGCCAGACCGTGATGTGCCGGCGGCTGTCGCGCAAGGTGAATACATCGGTCGCGGCTTCATAGCCATCGAAGAAACCCACCCAAGTGCCTTGGCTCACGCGCGGAAAAGCGCAGCGCTCGCCGGACACACGTTTGGGCGCTGCCTCGGCTGGCGACCATGCTGGCACAATCATGCCGGCCAATGCCAGGCTGATAATCATTCTCTTGAACATCTGCATATTCCTTGTTTGGCGTTTTCGCAGGCGTCCCATCCGCTCTGCTAGCCTAGCGTCAAATCACGCCCGCATCAAACCAGCGGCAACCCCGCCGCCTTGATCGCAAACGCATAGGAATAGGCAACTTCCTCCAGCCGTGAGAACCGCCCCGACGCGCCGCCATGTCCGGCTGCCATGTTGGTTTTCATCAGAACCGGATGTGATGATGTGGTGTAATCCCGCAGCCGCGCGACCCATTTCGCCGGCTCCCAATAGGTCACACGCGGATCCGTCAGCCCTGCAATTGCCAGTATCGGCGGGTAGTGAAGGGCCTGCACATTGTCATAGGGCGAATAGCTCGCGATCGTCTTGTAGTCATCGATGGATATGATCGGATTGCCCCACTCCGGCCATTCCGGCGGCGTCAGCGGCAGTGTGTCGTCAAGGATCGTGCTCAGCACATCGACAAACGGCACTTCGGCAATGATGCCGCAAAACAGATGCGGCGCCATGTTGGCCACAGCGCCCATCAGCATGCCGCCGGCCGAGCCGCCATGTGCGACGATCCGGCCTGGCGCGCAAAACCTGCCTTGAATCAAATAGTCAGCTGCTGCAACAAAGTCTTTGAATGTATTGGTTTTATGCTCGCGCTTGCCTGCGTCATACCAGCGGTAGCCGCGCTCCTTGCCGCCGCGGATGTGGGCAATGGCATAGACAAAGCCGCGATCCACCAGCGACAGGATGTTGGTGTTGAACCCTGCCGGAATCGAAATTCCGTATGCGCCGTAGCCGTAAAGCAGAAGCGGCGCAGTGCCATCCAACGGCGTTGATTTACGATAGACAAGTGATACCGGCACCTGTTCCCCGTCATGCCCCTGCGCCATCACGCGGCGCGTCACATAGTCGTCCGCATTGTGCCCGCTTGGCACTTCCTGCGTCTTCAAAAGCGTGCGCTCGCGCGTGCGCATATTATAGTCATAGGTCTGCGACGGCGTCGTCATCGATGAGTAGGTAAAGCGGATGACATCGGTGTCATATTCGCCGGCGCCCTGCAGCCCCAGCGAATAGGCTTCCTCGGCAAAGCCAATGGCATGTTCCTCGCCGGTTTTCCGGTCATGGACAATAATGCGCGGCAACCCGTCCTCACGCTCCAGGCGCACCATGTGGTCACGGTAGGCAGATGCCGACAAGATGAGACAGCCCGGCCGGTGCGGCACAACCTCTTTCCAGTTTGCCATTGCAGGATCGGCGACAGGCGCTTCGCAGATCTTGAAGTCCTTGGCATCCATATTGGTCAGGACGTAAAACCGGTTGCCAGCTTCCGCCAGCGAGTACTGTATGCCCGCCTGCCGCGCTGCCACGATTTTCGGTTCGGCCAGCGGCGTATCTGCCGGGATCAGCCTGATTTCCGAAGTCTCATGATCATTGATCGAAATGAAGATGAAATCATTGAGCATGCTGCCATGCACATCCATGAAGAAGCCGGGGTCAGCCTCCGCATAAATCACTGCGTCTATCGCATTGGGAGATCCGAGGCGATGGTAGCGAACAGCAACCGGCCGGTGGTTTTCATCAAGTTCAGTATAGAAAAGGCCCGTTGCTTCGGCGTCAAACACGCCGCCGCCGCCCGTGTTTTCAACCACATCGTCAAGATCTTTGCCGGTCGCAAAGTTGCGAACCCGTATCGTGTAATATTCTGATCCCGCATCGTCGCAAGACCAGATGAACTGTTTGTGGTCGTGACTGTGGCTGACGCCGCCAAGGCTGAAGTAAGCCTTGCCTGCGCCCTCAATGTCGCCGTCGAGGAAAACGGTTTGCGCCCCGCCGTCGCGCGGCATGCGGAAATAACGAGGATATTGCCCGCCAGTCACATAGGATACACCATAGGCAAACGATCCGTCTTTCATCGGCACGGAAGCATCGTCTTCCTTTATCCGGCCCTTCATTTCGGCAAACAGTGCTGAGCGAAGCGCCTCCGTGTCGTTCATGAGTGCGTGCTGATAGAGATTTTCTGCGTCCAGGTGGGCGCGGATTTCCGGATCAAGCACGCTCGTGTCGCGAAAGACCGCCTGCCAATTGTCGGCCCGCAGCCAAGCATACTCATCAATACGCTCGATCCCGTGCACAGTGTGCGTGACGGGCCTTTTCGCGGCGCGCGGCGCAGCATCAGTGGTCGCAAATGGCATGAAGTTCTTCCTGTTCGTAGATGGGCAAGATGGCTCTGGCAGTGGCGTTTAGCTATCGTCCGGCTCAAATGCCATTGCATTGCCGTTCATGCAGTAGCGCAAGCCAGTCGGGCGGGGACCATCGTTGAACACGTGTCCCAGATGTGCGTCGCAGTCTGCGCAGCGGATCTCGGTGCGCGTCATGAAAAATCCCCGGTCCTTATGTTCGCTGACGGCTGTTGAATCAACCGGCTGGAAATAGCTCGGCCAGCCGGTGCCGGAGTCGAACTTGGTCTCCGAGCGGAACAGGGGTTTGCCGCAACAGACACAACGGTAAAGCCCGGGGGCATGATTGTCCCAGTTCGGACCGGTGAAAGCGCGTTCCGTGCCATGTTTGCGCGTCACATGAAATTGTTCAGCAGTCAGCTGCTCGCGCCATTCGGCTTCGCTTTTTTCAACTTTGAGAGGGTTTGTCTTGCTCACGGCTTTTCTCCTTGTCTCTTTATATAGCCATCGCCGCGCCGTTTGACAGTTGCATCAATCTGTACTCAGCCCGATGTCGCGCCCCGGCCGTTGCCAGCAGCCGTGTCGTTTAAATCTATAACGTGCCACAAGTTGTAATTGGTGCAGAGTATGGCATTTGCCGAATCGGCGATCAGACCCAAGGTAAGAAATTGCTAAAAGCCACGTTTGGGTCAAAATACTACAAAGGCATCTGTTTGGATAACTTCATGTTAAAACCCTTAAGTCGAAATTGACGGAATTATTGGAAAAACTATACGGCTTTCGAAAATATTTATTGACACTTTTTGAATGAAGGAAAATAAGAGTATATTGATCAGGCTCGTTCGCGTGCAAAAAATGGCCTGTCATGGTGGGCCAGTCCCCACCCATAGTCAAAAATCCGGGAAAACGGGAAAAAACAAATGTCTGATTCTACATATGATTCCGCCAGTCGTCATGAAATGCTCATGGAGCTGACGGCCGAAGTTGTCGCTGCTTATGTCAGCAACAACTCAGTTCCAGCTGCTGATCTTCCGAGCCTTATTTCGGAAATTCACGCTGCGCTTGGTCGCATGGATGCTCCGGCAGCTCCGGCTCCAGTCGCTGAAAAGCAAAAGCCGGCAGTAAATCCCAAGCGCTCTGTCCATGATGATTACATCATCTGCTTGGAAGACGGCAAAAAGTTCAAGTCGCTCAAGCGTCATATCATGACCCATTTTGGGCTCACACCGGATCAGTACCGCGAAAAGTGGGAACTGGACGCGTCCTATCCGATGGTTGCTCCCAATTACGCTGCGGCCCGTTCGCTGCTGGCGCGCAAGATCGGTCTCGGCCGCAAGCGCAAAACCAAGTGATCTTCGGCCAAGCAAGCCGACAATTCTCCGCTATCAGAGCCCCGGTCGTTCAGACCGGGGCTTTGCTTCATTTTCAGCCAAAGTTTTGACAGCGACATAGAGACTGATGTGGCGTCCAGCGTCATAGTTCCATTTGCGCGCTTTGCAGCGCCTGCGCTCCTTTTCGAGTGACGTCGATAATGATTGCAAAAGCGCGCTTCGCTCTCGGTTGTTCAGCTGCCCAATCAGATTTTCATATGCGTTCGCAGATGCCTCGAAAGCATCGAGCGTCACACATCTGGTGTGTCCTTCGCGCCTCGTCATCCGCTCGTTGAGCGCACTGCGCGCGACGGTCAAATAAAGCCTCTTGTCCATGGCAACTCCCGTTCTGTTGGAGGTGCATTCTTGCCCAGTTCAAACGTAGGGGGATTAATTCCTTTCCATGAATCTTTTTGTCCATGCAATTGCGCGTCGATCGCAAAGACGTCAAAATCGGTTTGAAGACATTAAAATGTAGAAAAAACAAGAATATAGTCGCAATCTATGTGCGGGGTGTCTTAGTTTCACCGTTTTCCGGGCACCTCAGCTAAAGAGTTTTATCCACACGCTTGCATCTCCCATTAAAAGAAAATATTCCTATTTTCATCGGGAGCATGAACGTGCAAGCCAAGGCGCAAAAACGGTACGAAACACAAAGAACCCTCTATCGGGAGCTAAAATCGGCATTTGATGAACGGTTTTGTCCGGCGGGTAAGAGTCGTGATGAAGAGTCCATTCTCATCTGTGATGGCATGGTGGATATTCTGGCGGTCTGTTTTGCGGTCCCTGGCCGGGAAATCCGGCAGATCGGCCGCTCGGCGTCATCCATAACCCGTGTCCGGCAAATCGGCATGTATATTTGCCACGTCATCGTTGGGCTCACGATGCAGGAAGTCGCGTTGGGTTTCATGCGCGACCGCTCCACAGTGGTCCATGCTTGCCACTTGATCGAGGACATGCGCGACGACGCCGAGTTTGACGGCATAATCTGCACAATCGAGCGCATTGCCCAAGCCGCCTTCGGCGCGTTTTCCGAGCGCTGAATCATGGCTGGAAAATCCAAAGAATCCGCGCTGCGGCGTGAGGAAAAAGCAACGCTCGTCCATCTTCTGAAACGCCCAAAGACCGTCCAGTCATCACAGCCCGGCAAAGTCCGGCTGTTGGCGTCCGACGCGGCCATGGACATTGACTTGGGCACGCTTGCCGCGCTGGCTGCCATGGGCCTTGTGATCCGCAGCAGTACAAACATTGTGCTCTCTTCCGCCGGGCGCGAGCTTGGCGAACAGTTCTTGCAAAGACCGGATCTGGAGCTTTCTGTGATTGTCACCGGCGGCACGCTGTCGGCCGCGGTCGCCATCAACACCGGCGAGTCGCCGCTTGCAACTCTTTATGCGCGCAAGTCAGCTGGCGGGCAGCCCTTTCTCACCGACGAAGAGTTTGAAGCGGGCGAACGCCTGCGGCAAGACTTCACCCGCGCCATGCTGATGCCGCGCATTTCAGCCAATTGGCAGGCAAGTGTTACAGCCGGTCGCCGTGCCGGCGACAGCAATGGCGTCGAGACATTGACGCATTCGGCGCTGGCCGCCCGCCTGCGGTTTGAAAAAGCGGTGACCGGCCTGGGTGGCGACCTGTCGGGCGTCGTCACGGACATTTGCTGTTTCATGAAGGGATTTGAACAGGTTGAGCTTGAGCGCAAATGGCCCAAACGCTCTGCCAAGTTCATGCTGAAAGCCGCGCTGTCGATCCTGGCATTGCATTATTGGCCGCCATCGCCAACAACAAACCGGCCCCGGCACTGGGGCGCAGACGGTTTCAAGCCTGTAGTTGGCGGCGCTTCTTGATAAGTGTTCAGTTCACGGTCCGGGATGCGAGCGCTGCGCTCGCGTCCCTTTGGATTCTCAGGACCATGGATTTCAGCCCGTTTGACCGCTGCGGTGACAAATGTTGGTCCAATCCTAATGATTTGAGGATTGCAAGTGCGTCTTCGGCCAATATGCCGGTGGCTTTCTTGCCGGAGTAGATAGCCAGAACCAGCGCCACCAGGCCGCGCACGATATGCGCATCGGAGTCGCCCTTGTAGGTGATCACCGGATCTGCGCCATCACTTATGCTCGTTTCCAGCCAAACCTGACTTACGCAACCGGCTACTTTGTTGGCATCATTGTGCGCAGCATCAGCCAGCGGCTCAAGCTCCCTGCCCAAGTCAATTATATAGCGGTACCGGTCTTCCCAATCATCGAGAAGATCGAAGTCGCTGACAATGGTCTCAAGGCTGGGCTGCATGCGTATTTCCCTTTGGCAATCCTGTTAGCCCAAGCCTTCGGGCTTTCACAAGCGGGCTGCTGGCTGTCCCGCTGCTTTTGCTGCTTGACATGGTGCGCTGCCGGACAATTCGAACTGACGGTTCGTGCTGAGATCAAAGATCGATAAAATGCCTCGAACCGGGGAAACGATGCGTTTTCCACCTAACCCACTGTTATCAATACAAAATGTGCCAAGTCCACAAATCGTCCGGCATTTTTGCTGCAGAACCATTCGTTTACCATACAGGTCGAAACCGGCCATTTCATGTGCAGGAATGCCAGTTGCAGACCGTCTTGCGTCTCACGCGCATCGCGATTTTATTCATTCCTTAAATCGGCGATGCGAGTCTGGAACCTCAGGTATCGCCTCTGTGCCGGCGTATGAAATCGAGTGCCAAGTGTGTCAGTAAAATCCTTCAACTGGAAAGCTGCAATCGGGTCTGCAAAGTCCGTTTGCCGCCGCTGGGTAAACCCTGACATCCAGGAACGCGCCGAAGTCTCGGTTCAAGCCTCGCTTATGGAAATGTTGTTCCTCTTGCCGCCGCTCGGTCTTGCCAGCGCAATATTTGGCGCCGCCGCTATCAGTTCAAACCATTTGGTCATCCACCTCGCCTTGGCGTTTGCCTTGCCGGTTGTCGCTGCATCGCTGTTGTCGATCTCAGGCACACCACGCACTCGCAATGCAGTCATCACGTGCCTGGGTCCAATGGCAATTTTTGCAAGCGCGACGTCGCCAATCGCTGTTGTCAGCATGATGGTCATTTCTGCGCTCATCGGGTTCTCGAATGCTTTGCGCAGAAATTCGGCGGCCTTTTGGCTCCTTTCGGTGGCACTTTCGGCGGCGGTCGCACTCGCTTTTCTGTCGTCAGAAAATGCGCCAGTAAGCCAATGGTCGGCGTTGGCAATACTCCCGGCTCTGGCCGCAGCCGCGCTCTATGCCATCGTCAACACAAGGCAGGACACGAAGACTCCGGAAAAGTCAGCGGAGTTCGACGATTTGGCAGCGCTGGCGGCCGACTGCGGTGCAATGCTGCTCCATATTGAGCCCAATGGCATGGTCGCCAAAGCCGGCGCCCGCCCGGCGGAAAACTCTCCTTTGTCTGGCGAAAGCCTGGAAGGGCGCGGCTTGGTGGACAAAATTCACGTCGCCGACCGCCCCGCTTTTCTCACCTGGATTGCAGGTTTGACCGCAATCGAAGACACTATTTCGGTCCGGGTTTCGAGCCATGTGGCACCGGAAAAACTCACTTGGCATCAAGTGAACTTCCGCACTGCCAAATTGCAGGAAAGCAGCTATCTGCTTGTTTCTATTGAAAAAAATGAAGATAGAAACGCCAACGGACTTGCCCTCTCGACGATCCTTGGCAATGTTGGCCATGAGTTGCGCACACCGTTGAACGCAATTTCAGGGTTCAGCGAAATGCTGCGCGACGGCCATTGCGGTCCGCTTGCTGATAAGCGTCAACACGAATACTTGGACCTCATAAACCGGTCGGCGGGACACCTGCTTGAAATGGCAGGCGCCATGCTTGACTGGTCCCGGCTTGAAAACAACACCTGCAGCCTGAGCGCCAGGGCATTTTCGCCATTGGATAGCGCGGACCATGCCATCAGCATTGTCGCTCCCATGGCGCAGGCCAAGCGCATTGGCCTCGAATTCGTGCCAAATGTGGCTTTTGAATTGTTTGAGGGCGATGAAGTCGCCTTGACCCAGATCCTCGTGAATTTGCTGTCGAATGCAGTGAAATTCACACCGGAAGGCGGACTTGTGTCACTGAATGTCGATATTGAAGACCGGTGTTTATCGATAAAGGTGCGGGACACTGGCTATGGCATGACCAACGACCAGAAAGACCGTGTTGGCACACCATTTTATCGTGCCCACGCTGACACGGGCTTGATGTTTGAAGGGGTTGGCCTTGGACTGTCGATTGTCCGTGACCTGGTCAAACTGCACCATGGTTCCATGCAAATCGAAAGCGATATTGGCGCCGGCACAGCGATCTTGGTCGTCTTGGCACCGTTAAAATCCCGCCAAACCAACGTCTCGGTGCTTCACCCGTCGGCATCAGATGAATCTGTTCGGATCATCAATATCCATGAGGAGCGCGATCATGCCACGCATCGCAAAACGGCCTGAGCCAAAATCAGTCTTGGTCGACTATGCCGGGAGCCTTGCCAGCGCTGCAGGTCAGCGGATTTCCGACAATCCAACGATCGCCGGCGCAAGCGTTGCTTTTGCGGTTGTCATGTTCTTTGTCTCTTCCAACGCATTGTTTTATCAGCCGTTCCGGCACAAGGATGCGTTTTTCACGACGCGTTCAATGGACAATTACACTGCACCCGTTCTGCCCAAAGCGCAGGCGGCGCTCAAACCCACGCGGGGAAAGTCGGACCGGTTCGAAATAGCGCGTGAAACAAATTCTGACGCGGCCAAACGTCCGTCTGACCCAACACTAGCGGACATCCAGTCGGCGCTGGCAAAAATGAAGCTCTATTCTGGAACAGTCGATGGACTTCAGGGCCCGAAAACGCGTGAGGCGATTCAAAAATTTCAGCAAGAAGCCGGCCTGGCTCCAACTGGCGAAATTGATCCGCTGCTAATAGACGCCATTCGCACCGCTTCCATTCCGGTCGCCAAAGTTCCCGCGCCGCTGCCCAGGCAAAAAGCTTCGCCGGAGCCTTCAATACAGCAAGCCAATGCCGAAACCTTTCCGCAAGAGAGCACATTGGCCGAAGCTGACCTGATGAAAATCCAGGCTGGACTGAAAGCATTCGGCAATGATGATATCGATGTCGATGGCAAGATCGGCGCCAAAACGCGAGATGCGGTCCGGGAATTCCAGTCGCTTTTCCAGCTCGCCGTTTCGGGTGACCCCAATCGGGAAGTTTTTGAAAAACTTCAGGAAATAGGGCTGATCTCCGGTTGAAGGAGCTGCGCAGATGGTGTCCCGTCTCACGTCCGGCTTTTTCGTTTCACAGCTCGTCCGGCGGATAAATGGGGCGTCCGGTTTTGGTGCAATCGCCAGGGCAGGGGCTGACGCCGCGGGAGCAATCTACATCGTAGTTCGCAAACGTTCGGGCAGCCTGCTATTGTTCGGGCCAGCGCCCCAATCCGGATATGGACAGTCGAATGACGGCGATCGGCTTTTTCAAAAGGTCGATGGCATCGTAAATGATATGGACTTGTCCGAATTCCAGACCCGCGAAGAGCGGTTTGATCCTGATTTCTGGATAGTCGAGATCGAACCATCATCCGATGCCGATCCACTGCCTTTTGAACTTATCAAGCCTTGAGCTTTGCTCCGGCCGCGGACACAGCGGCCGTATTTGCAGGTTGGCGAATGAATTCCATCGCGATTTCGTCCGCTTTCCAGCGCCTTACGGTCTCGATGGCTTTGTCAGGATCCAACGCGTCAAACCGCTCAAGAAATAAGCGTATTTCCGTTTTCGACGAGCCCGCCAACGGGTTTTGGGCGCAGACGACAACGAAAGCCTGATTTGAATTCAGTCCAAGTGCGCGCAGGGAAGTCAAGAGTTCGCCCGATCCCAGCCTGCGGATCATACGCATGCAGCGGCCATAAGGAAGGCCGATATCGTCTGCAAGTGCTGTTGCCAGAATTTCTGTTTTCTCGTGCAATGCCAAACGGATCAGCCTTTCGACCGAAAAACCATCACCTGATACTTGAGTAGCTGCATCAGCCGATTGCACGGTGGCTCCGCGAGTGTCTGCCATTGACAGCGCGAGATCGACAAGCAAGCGGCGGGCGTCGTCTGCATTTGCCGGCTTTACGTTGGCGTGCGTTTCGAGTGCAGCATTCCCATCTGAAATGCGCTGACGCACAACATCATCATCAACACCAGCCAACGCTTCGATGACTTCATTGGGAAGATGTGTTCTGCAGGCGATGATGCGGGCATGCTCTTTGCCATGCCGCCCAATGACCGTCACCAGATCAACGGGCATCAGAACGGGCGATTTGAGCAGCAGGGGCGCGCAGATATCCACCGGGCTGTCACAAAGCGTTTTGACAAGCCTGAGCGGAGCGTTGCGGTTCTCGGCCAGCGCCGCGCAAATGAACCTCTTTGCGGAAACCGAGACAAATGGCAGAATTGGCAGTGCCAGATCCTCGATCTGATTGCCGTCACGTTTGCTTGGCCGCGACAGGTCAACAAACGCCGAGACTGCCGCGCGCAAGATTTCATCTTTTCGATTTGCTTTGCCCGATTGCTCGAGGGCGCGGAAATGCGACGGCACAAAATTCCCCTGTCTTTTCAAGTTGCGCCATTATATCGGCACAAGTCTTAGCAAGCTGTTAACCTTGTTCGGATGACAACGCGTTTAGAAGGCGAATCGAAACACCAATCGATCTGGTGAGAGGCTCACATGGCCGTAATTGTCGAGTTCAAGCCGAGTAAAACAAAGCCGCAGTCAGCCCGGATACAAAATCATCCGGACATGGGCATCATCGTTTTCTTCACAGGCATCCGTTATGAACGCATGCCGACGCTTATCGACAAGAGCGCTGCGTCAAGCGATTTCACCAAAAAGGGAGTTTGCCACGGAGCAATCTCTCGGACTGACGCAAGAAGTTAGAGCGCTTCGCAAGCTGTTGATCGGATGAAGTCCACTGATTGCGCGCGCAGACTCTCTTCTGCAACAAAAGCGCGAAGCAAAACAAATCCCTCACCGACATCCGCTTCTGCAAAGACAGAATTTGCTAGCTCGGCGGGCAAGTCCTTCTGCAATTCGATTAGTTGTTGCGGTGTGGCAATCACCACGTCGAGATTGTTGCCTTGCATCGTTCGGTCATTGATCGAGAAGACATTGGCTCCCTGCCTGTTGTAAACCGAAAGCGACCAAAAACCCGGTGACGATCCGCCCGTAAATCCAACAGGGCCATTGCGTAGATCAATGCGGCAACTGCCAAATACAAAGTTGGGATCAAAAGTCGCCACGCTGACCGCTATCGGATCGTTTGGTGAAATGACCGTGAAAAGGCCGTCATCTCCAGCCTTTGGCAGGCGGGCCCAAGCATCGTTCTGTGCAAAATGCGGAATGAGAAACAGAGTAATAATATGAACGAGGACCGCGCCGACCGCGCCAAGCAGGGCAGTATAGAGTATCTTACCCATCGCACGAAATCCGTTTGACTGAGGGCAGTTTTGTCTCGACCAATCCCTTGTTCGTCGCCACCGGTGAATCGTAGAGATTGAGCGCCAGTGTGAAATCAGTCTTGCGGGGCACCGCCAGCCAGTTTCCGGGCCTTGCAGATGCGGACACCTGAATTTCAAATGCCATTTTCTTGCCGAAAACCATTCTCTCTGATGCGAGCGATGAGGGAAGGTCATCGGAAATTCTGTCGAACCGCGTTCTGGAATTGGACAGAGCAAGCAATGTCCATAACCGTGCGGAGGGGTTTTGCCCGCTGATGAGATAGGTGCACTGGCTGGTCAGGGGCCGACCATCCTCATCCTTGGACGCATAAAACGTAACCCCTTCGGCTGCGCCCATTGAAAGACTGGCATCTCTTGCCAGCCTGGCTTTGGAATACGGGTCCGCACTCAGTGTGCCGTTGACAGGGTTGGCTGTCCAGCCGTCGAATTCAATGCGTCCAATCCGGTCAAACCGGCGCAACGAAACATCAGTGAGCCAAGCACCGCCACCGATGGCAAACAGGAGCGCAGCAGCCGTAACAAGGATGGTTCGGATCATTGCAGGACGACTTTGCGCATGGCCGGTCTTGGCTTCGGGTGCTGATCAATTGGCAATGGCGGAAACATTTTGTTTGTCGCTCGCCTGCTCAAGCGGCGGCGCGGTGCGAAACTGCTGTAGCAGCCGTACAAGGACATTGCGGGTATTCTGGTTCAAAACCGCCGGGCGGATTCGTGCTTCACCGGCTGAAATCTGGTCTTTGGCCGGTTTTGTGCTTTTCGGATCGACGTCTTTGGGTTTCTCCACAAATGGATTGGCAAGGCCCGGGATTGGCTTGATGTCAACATTCTGGTGCGCGTAGGCCATCAGCCGCTGCCAAGTCATCGCCGGCAGCAGGCCACCCGTCAACTCCTTCGTCGAGGTGAAATCGTCATTGCCGAACCAGACCGCAGCCAGGTAATTGCCGGTGAATCCAACGAACCATGCATCGCGGTAAGACTGGGTCGTTCCCGTCTTTCCGCCGACGCGAATGCCGGGCAGAAGCGCGCGCCTGCCGGTGCCAGCTTCCGTGACGGCGGCAAGCATTGTGTTCATGCTGGCTACTGCTTCTTCGCTCAAGACGCGCACGGGCTTTTTGGCATCCCTGTTGAAATCCCAAACCAATTCACCGGTATTGGACAAAACCTGTGTGACCCCGTGACGCTTGCCCGAATAGCCGCCGGTCGCAAATGACAAATAGCCCGTTGCCTGATCCAGAACTGTCATGCCGGAAGTTCCAAGCGACATGGTCTTGTGCAAACTGATTTCAGATTCAACGCCCATCGCTTTTGCCAGTGCCGCAATCTTCGTCGTGCCCAATTCTTTGGCAAGCCGAACGGCAACCGTATTGAGCGAACGGGCGAGCGCCGAGGTCAGATTCACCCTGCCGGAAAAACTGCGGGAATAATTCTTCGGGGACCAGTTGCCCCAACTGATGGGGCCGTCGGACACAACCGACTCCGGCGTGTAGCCATTCTCCATCGCCGCAGCGTAAATATATGATTTGAAAGATGAGCCCGCCTGCCGCAATGCTTTGGTTGCCCGGTTGAATTGACTTGCGCCATAGTCGCGGCCGCCGACAAGCGCACGAACCGACCCGTCGACGTCAAGCATCACAATTGCCGCCTGAGTGACCCCATACTCTTCTCCGAACTGACGCAAGTGGAATTCTGCCGACTCTTCGGCCGCTGCTTGCAAATCCATATCGATCGTCGAGCGGACGACGAAAGACTTTTGCCGTGTGTTTTCGGCGACTTTGCGCACTTCTTCAAATGCCCAGTCGAGGAAGAAATCCGGGCTTGTCGAGTCGCCCCGGTCAACAATGCTCGCTGGATGGCGGCGGGCATCGACCACTTGTCCCTCGGTCAGGAAGCCGGCTTGAACCATGTTGGAAAGAACTTCATTGGCGCGGGCGCGCGCTGCCGGCAAGTTGATATGGGGGGCATATTTTGTCGGCGCCTTGAACAGGCCGGCCAGCATAGCCGCTTCAGCCAGGCTGACGTTCTCCACTTTCTTGTTGAAGTAAAATTCGCTTGCAGCAACGATCCCGAACGTTCCGCCTCCCATGTAAGCGCGGTCAAGGTATAGCTGGAAGATCTCTTTCTTGCTCATGTTGGCTTCCAGCCAAATGGATAGAAAAGCTTCCTTGATCTTGCGTTGAAGCGTCCGTTCGTTGGTGAGGAACAGGTTTTTTGCCAGCTGCTGGGTAATCGTTGAGCCGCCTTGAACAACCGTATTGGCCCGGACATTCTCAAATAGAGCGCGGCTTAGGCCAAAAAAATCGATCCCCAGATGGTCGAAAAACCGCCGGTCCTCTGTTGCAAGCACCGCCTTGATCACATGATCGGGCATGACATCCAAGGGGACGCCATCCTTGTGTAAAATGCCGCGTTTTCCAATCTCATTTCCAAATCGATCCAGGAAAGTGACCGAAAGCTCCAATCCCTTGCGCCAGTCTTTGGACGTTTCCTGAAACGCGGGAATTGCCAGCGACAACAGGACCACCAGTCCGGCGACACCAATCGTGAACCCTTCATCCAGCACCTCGACGATACCGCGCTTTAAGCCCGTGACGTGCAGACGCCGCGATCCGATCGTTGCGGCCTCCCAGAAGGCGCTGAGTCTTGTGCGCAGCGCATACAGGAATGTATCAAGCCATGCGTCCGCCTCGAGCAGCCGGGAAGGCGTATTTTTCTTGTTTGGCTTTACCTGTTCATCGTCGAGCATTTGTATTTTTCAGTCTCGTCTTCCAAGGCGCTTGTCAAGGCAGGCAAACTGTATTCGGGCTGCGAACCGCCGGGCAGCCGGGCCGCATATTTCCAGTTTTTCCACAATGAAACAAGTTTTTGTCTTTAATGGACACGCTTGTGATCAGTCCGCAAAATCGTTCAGGCAATTGCACGAATTCGCCAGACCTTCTAAAGGCAAATTCATGACCAGACAGTTGCCGCTACAGACCCTTCGCATTGCCACTGCGCAGCTCAACCCAGTTGTGGGTGACATCAAGGGCAATCTTGAAAAAGCTCGCCATGCGTGGGCCGAAGCCGAGCGCCATGGCGCAGACTTGATAGTGTTCACTGAACTATTTGTTGCGGGCTATCCTCCGGAAGATTTGGTCTTGAAACCTGCTTTCGTTGAGGCGTGTGAAAAGGCCGTCGCGGAGTTTGCCCCGATCAACGCGCAGGGCGGACCGGGAATCATCATTGGCTTGCCACTCCGCCGCAAAACCGGCCTCCACAATAGCGTGCAGGTGATCGACGGCGGCAAGATCATTGCTGAGCGTTTCAAGGTCGACTTGCCGAACTACGGCGAGTTTGACGAGAAACGTGTGTTTCAGCCAGGTCCAATGCCAGGACCGGTCAGTTTTCGCGGTGTCCGCATTGGCATTCCGGTTTGCGAAGATATCTGGGGCGACTTGGGTGTCTGCGAAACACTTGCGGAAAGCGGCGCGGAGTTGTTGCTGGTTCCCAATGGGTCGCCATTTTACCGTGACAAAATCGACGTGCGCCATCAGATCGTCATCAAGCAGGTCATCGAAACCGGGTTGCCAATTCTTTATGCCAACCAGTTTGGCGGGCAGGACGAGTTGGTTTTTGATGGCGCATCATTCGCCATTAATGCTGACAAATCACTTGCCTTCCAGATGAGTCAATTTGAAGAAACCGTCTCGGTCTCGACATGGAAACGGCAAGGAGAAACCTGGGTCTGTGAACTGGGACCGATGTCTGTCATCCCGGAAGCGGAAGAGGCCATCTACCGCGCTTGCATGATCGGGCTGCGCGATTATGTCAACAAGAACGGATTCAAGGATGTCGTTCTGGGCCTTTCCGGCGGCGTGGACTCGGCAATTTGCGCGGCTCTTGCCGTTGATGCATTGGGCGAAGAGCGGCTCCGCTCCATCATGATGCCTTACCAGTACACGTCCGAAGACTCACTGAAGGACGCGCGCGACTGTGCCAGCGCGCTCGGCTGCCGATATGACATCGTCCCGATTTTTGAGCCCGTCGATGGATTCATGAAATCCCTTGGTCCCTTGTTTGAAGGCACTCAATTGGGAATCACAGAAGAAAATCTTCAGAGCCGTGCGCGCGGGACGATCCTGATGGCAGTGTCCAACAAATTTGGATCGATGGTCGTCACGACCGGCAACAAGTCGGAAATGTCTGTTGGATATGCCACGCTCTACGGCGATATGAACGGCGGCTACAATCCGATCAAGGATCTCTACAAGATGCAGGTTTATGCCATCGCCAAATGGCGCAATGACAATGTCCCGCCTGGCGCGCTCGGCCCTTCGGGCAATGTGATCCCGCAAAACATACTCGACAAAGCGCCTTCAGCGGAACTGCGTCCCAACCAGACTGACCAGGATTCGCTTCCGCCCTATCCGGTGCTGGATGCAATTTTGGAAAGTCTGGTCGAACATGAAATGGGAGTTTCCGACATAGTCGCAAAAGGCTTTGACCAGGCTACGGTCGAGCGTGTTGAAAATCTGCTCTACATTGCAGAATACAAGCGCAGGCAAGCTGCGCCTGGCGTCAAGATCACCCGGAAGCACTTCGGACGGGACCGGCGCTACCCGATCACCAATCGTTTCCGCGACCGCAAATAGGCTGGCATAAATTTCAAACAGGCGTAATTGTTTTCTATCGGCCCGGTGTTGAGTCGGCTGAAAACACTGTTTCGTAAAATTTTAATCTTGTGAACAACCCGAAGTTTCAGGGTTTGCAGTATGCAGGCCGGTGAACGCAGGGGAACGACTTGACAGGTTTGAGGCGCGCGAACACTTCTTGGATGCCTGAAGTGGGCAATGCGGAGCTTTCCATGCGGGAAGGCGCGGTTTCCTTTGGTCTTGCGCTATTCCAACTCGGCGTCCGGGAAATCGATAGCCGCCCTGCGAGCAAGCCGGGTGATCTGGTAACCGCTTTGGCATGGTTGGCCGGCCGGATCGCGCAGCGTTCGGCTATGCGGGACGAACCGGATCGCTTTATTGTCGACCAGTCTTCAAATGGCACACTCTTCTTGCGCAACGACAAGGTGACCCGCAAACTTGGCCGGGTGGAACCGGGATCGCTGGCATCTGCGTTAGTCGAAGCAGCATTGATGGCCGGTTCGAAACGGTTTCCGGATTTCCAGACAGTTCGACATGACGCAATTGAAGCCATCCAAAGGCGAGGCGAGGGCGATTATCGGGGCATAAGCCTTTCTGCGGAACCCTGCGTCTTGGCTGCTTTGCTACAGGACGATGTGCATACACTGCTGTTTGAGCGCGACGACAGCGTGCTGCTGCTTGACGCGGCAATTGCGGCCTGCGGGCATGCCGTGGGCTTTAACCGCAATCACCTTGATCCCGCCATTGCGGCGGAGCTTTCACTCAGTGTCGCGTTTCATGCAGGCTGGGCGGATCAGCGCAAAACCAAGCGATAGCAGTCTTCCGCTGGCTTTCGTCTGGCAGACCCGCCAAATGCGCAAAAATCAATTGTGAATGCCAAAGTGTATGGAGTGTGCGGTCACTGGACGATTACACGGCCCGGCATTGGCTCAATGTCTGCCGCAGATTGCGCAGGCAGGTAAACCGGCCCGACAACCCTGATCTTCCGGCCCGATGCTTTGCCGACGGTGGCGGATTTCGCTTCGATCAATTCAAAAATAGTTGCGCCGCCCAGGTTTCCGGCCCTGTTCATCGCCGTTTCGGAGTCTTCGTAGAATTCCGGCTTCGCCATTGGCAGTGGAATCCACTTTTGCTTCTTTTGGGTTGCGGCAGTTTCACCTTCAGGCACTTCGTCCTCTGCCG
Source organism: Rhizobiaceae bacterium (assembly GCA_049696015.1). Classification (GTDB taxonomy): domain Bacteria; phylum Pseudomonadota; class Alphaproteobacteria; order Rhizobiales; family Rhizobiaceae; genus JANMEX01. The sequence goes on from JBAVTG010000247.1 coordinate 28,694, forward strand.
ACGCTGCAGCGCAGCTGCAGCCCGACGTCGCGTTGATGCCGTTGACCCTGTACTGGAATGCAGTTGGCAAGCTCATATAGGGCTGCCGGTCCAGGCCAATCATTTCCTCGGGTTCCTGATCAGGAATGCTGTGATAGTACAGTTTTGTCTCCGCCCCGGGGCACATCGCAGCGCAAGCTTTTTCGTCGACCGGGAAGCGGCTGCTCGTTGTCGAAAAGGAGACCGGGAAATAGTAGCCGTCGCACGTGCGCACGCACAGGGTTCTGTAGGTGCCGCCCGGACCGCTGTAGGCAGGCGAGCCATTGCCCTCAGTCACAGTAACGGTTGATCGCTTCTTTTCGCGGCTTGCCAACTCTCTGGGGACAGAACGGACATTGACTGTTTCAACCGGCAAACGTTCTCTCTCGACCGGAACCCTGACCACTCGCCGGGGTTCGTCGCCGCCAAAAAGCATAGTCAAAAGGCCTTGTTTTTGCCTTGACGACGGCGCGGGCAGGGCGCGTCTTTTGGCAACTTCTACTTCGGGCCTACGGTAGCAATCATTGGCGTCTAGCGCAGCGCGGATGCGCGCTTTGGAAAGCGATGACGAGCCGCCGGAGTTTGCCCTGTTTTGCAACTTGGCAAGATTGGATTCCATCCGCCGGATGGTCGAATTGATGCGTGTGCAAGACCCGCTGCCGACAGCATCTGAAAAGAAAGACCCTGAACAACCTGAGCGGCGGGCTTGGCTGCGGGCAATTTGCAATTGCTGGGCTTGCGCACGGGCAGCATTGCTGAATTTGGCACTGCCGGATGAGCTTTGGCCCCCAGCTGATGCGAGTTGGCGCTCAAGTTTCACACAGACCGCTGAACGCGCCTGCACAGTCTCAACACCGAGGGCTGAACTGGCCAGAATCACAATAGCTGCGACCCAAGTTTGAACGCTTGAAGAGCTTTTCACGATTTACCCCGACGCAACACTTACAAGTGAAAAAGCTTGCATCCAGCACCCTGGACAAGCTTGACGCCTTCAATGGGCCAAACCAGTACAATTGTAAACAAAATATGAAGGGCACGGTAACCGAGGATCCTTAATCGGGCGGCGTGCACTGCTGTTCAAAGCAAGTCAAATGCAGAACGTGAGCCTTTTCACACAATTCGTTGCTTCTGGGTTGAAGCCTCAACAACTGCCAAAGCCGTCATATTGACCACGCCGCGCGATGTAACGGACTGGCTGAGAATGTGAGCTGGCTGTGCCGCTCCGAGCAAAATCGGGCCGACGTGCAATGCATCTGTCGCTGTCTTGACCACATTGAGCGTGATGTTTGCCGCATCCAAGTTGGGAAAAATCAACAGATTCGCAGCGCCCTTGAGGCGGGAATGCGGATAGGCGCGAAGCCTCAACTCCGGCGACAACGCTGAATCACCATGCATTTCGCCTTCACATTCAAGGTTCGGCGCCAAAATCCGGATCAGTTCGGCTGCCTTGCGCATTTTCCGTGCGCTGACAGTATCCCTGGAGCCAAAGTTGGAATGCGACAACAAGGCAGCTTTCGGTTCGATACCAAACCGGCGAATTTCGTTGGCTGCAAGAATGGTCATCTCAGCGATTTCTTCGGCTGTCGGGTCAGCCGATACATAAGTGTCAGCCAAAAACGTCACGCCGCTATTGGAAATCAGCAGCGATAGTGCCGCCAGTTCGCGGATGCCGGTGGACTTGCCGATGATTTGCGACACGTTGCGCAAATGCCGCTCGTATCGACCTTCCAGTCCGCAAATCATCGCATCTGCATCGCCCAGCCGAAGCGCGATGGCAGCGATCACAGTATTGTTGGTGCGAACCAATGTTTTGGCAACTTCCGGCGTGACGCCTTGCCGTCCGGTTGCCACGACAAGCTCTTCGACATAGCGGCGATAGCGCGGATCATCTTCAGGATTGATCAAATCAAAATCGACTCCGGGCGCAATACGCAGGCCGTAGCGTTCAATGCGCGAAGCCACTACTGCCGGACGGCCGATAAGGATTGGTCTTGCAATGCCTTCTTCAAGAACCACTTGCGCGGCCCGCAGCACCCGTTCGTCTTCACCCTCTGCAAAAATGACCCGATCCGTCCGCGCTGATTTCGCAGCCGTGAAAATCGGCTTCATGATGAAACCGGAACGGAAAACAAACTGGTTCAACCGGTCAACATAGGCTTCCATATCGGCAATGGGGCGCGTCGCGGTGCCTGTATCCATTGCCGCCTTTGCTACGGCGGGGGCAATCCTGAGAATGAGCCGCTGATCAAATGGCGAGGGAATGAGAAAGTTTGGACCAAATGTCTGCGTTTCCCCGGCATAGGCGCGCGCAGCCACATCGGACGGTTCTTCGCGGGCAAGCGCTGCAATGGCGTGCACAGCCGCAATTTTCATGTCCTCATTGATCGTCTTGGCGCCGACATCGAGCGCGCCGCGAAATATATAGGGAAAACAAAGGACATTATTGACCTGATTGGGGAAATCAGAGCGCCCGGTGCAGATCATTGCGTCCGGCCGCACTTCGCGCGCCAGTTCCGGCATGATTTCGGGCGTTGGATTGGCGAGCGCCATGATCAACGGATTTTGCGCCATCCCCGCCAGCAGTTCCGGCTTCAAGACGCCTGCCGCCGAAAGACCAAGAAAAACGTCAGCGCCGGAAATCACATCCGCTAGCGTGCGGGCATTTGTCTCTTGTGCAAATACCGCTTTCCACCGGTCCATCAGGATTTCGCGGCCCACGTAGACGACACCTTCCAAATCGGTGACAAAGATGTTTTCCCGCTTCACGCCGAGTTTGACCAGAAGATTGAGGCAGGCAAGCGCCGCCGCCCCGGCGCCCGATGTCACGACCTTGATGTTCGCGAGATCTTTCTTGGCCAGTTCAACCCCGTTCATCACCGCCGCCGCAACAATGATTGCAGTGCCATGTTGATCGTCATGGAATACGGGGATGCCCATTTGGGCGCGCAAGACTTCTTCGACCTCAAAACACTCAGGCGCTTTGATATCCTCCAGATTGATGCCGCCAAACGTCGGCTCCAGCGCCGAGATGACCGACACCATGCGGTCAATGTCCGGTGCGTCGATCTCGATATCGAAAACATCGATCCCGGCAAATTTCTTGAACAGAACCGCTTTGCCTTCCATCACCGGCTTTGAGGCCAGCGGGCCGATGTTGCCCAACCCCAGCACCGCCGTACCATTGGATACGACCGCAACGAGATTGGCCCGCGCTGTGTAATCGGCCGCTGTTTCGGGATTGTCCCTGATGGCAAGGCAAGGCGCAGCTACGCCTGGCGAATACGCGAGGGCAAGGTCGCGCTGGTTGCCAAGCGGCTTTGTTGATTGGATCTCAAGTTTGCCCGGGCGCGGATATCGGTGAAAAAACAACGCCTGTTCGTTCAGATCCGCGCTGTTTGTCTCGCTGCCCGTTGCATCTGGATTCGCCAATTTTTGCCTCCGCACTCATTTGAACAGTTCCGTTACGCGATCTTTGGCTAAAAATCACCGGCAGTCAGTCGTTTCCGGCGCACTTATCGAAGCGCCCACGTTGAATATGTTTTCTTGAGCAAAACTGTCTTACTCGGCGTGACAGTGATAACGCTCCTCCTCAACCTCGACCGACTCAACCAATCAGCTTGATTCCAGGTCAATCTCGGAGTCTTTACCATTGCAAAGCGCCATTGAAGAAAAGCCTCCCTTGTTTGAGTGGCGGTTGTGTCTGCTTTATTCAGCTCTGTTCATTCCCAACGCGATCCATCTCTCATTTTTTCCGCTTTGGCTTGAAAGGCGCGGTTTGGATGCCGTCGAAATTTCAACGCTCTTGACCTTGCCGGTATTTGTCCGGCTGCTGGTGACGCCAATCCTCACACAGGTCGCCGACAACGCCAAGGAGCGCGCTGATATTCTCGTGGCATTAAGCGGCGCAAGTCTGCTGTTCGCTGCCATGCTTTTGTACCCGCTTGGTTATTGGGGAATACTGGTCGTGATCATGATTTTGGCAGCATTTTGGTCGCCGCAGGTTCCGATTGCTGATTCCATAGCGTTGTCCGGCGTCCGCCGGTACGGCATCGACTATCCATCTGTGCGAATTTGGGGGTCGGTGCTGTTCCTATGCACCAATGTTGCAGCTGGATTGATAATCCAACGGACCAGTGCGGATTTGGCAGTCATGTTGATGGTCGCTGGATTTGCCCTGATTTTCGGGGCTGCATTTGTGACGCCGCGCCTGGGCAAACGCCGTCAACCGGATCAAGGCTTGTTCTCGTCTTTGCGTATCCTGAAGAACCCGCTCGTTTTGCTCATCCTGGTCGCAACCGGTCTCATTCAGGGATCGCACGGCCTGATGTATAATTTTGGCTCTATCTATTGGCAATCACTCGGCATTTCGTCGCAACAGGTCGGCTTTCTCTGGGCCGTTCCGGTAATTTCTGAAATTGTCCTGTTTCGCTGCTACTCCCGTCTTTTTGGCAAATGGAAGCCGCAGTCGATTCTTGCAGTCGCAGGGTCAATTTCAATTGTCCGCTGGATACTCTTTTCTTCGGCTCCGTTGTTGGGACTTGGATTTTATGGGTTTTCCGCTGTGCAAATGCTGCACGGGTTCACGTTTGGCGCAACCTATCTGGCCCAACAGGCATTCCTCGCCCACGCTGTCCCCGAAGAGCAGGCAGGCGCTGCTCAAGGAATGAGCGTGCTGGTTCACGGCATCATAATGGTCGCAGTGATGTTTGTATCCGGTCCGCTTTACGCCGCCTTTGGCGGGCGTGGATTTATAGTCATGACCGCTGTGGCCGCAGCCGGCATTGCGGCCGGTTTCGCATTTGCCGCAAGGATTGGCGCCAGTAAGAGCCCAGATGGTCATTCAACCCCATAATTGGCCACTTGGCGGGTAAACGAGCGATCCGTCATATGTCAGTCCCGGTGAGCGGTCCCGTGCCAGCAGCAGCGGCCCGTCCAGATCAACAAAATCCGCAGATTGCGCAAGTACAAGCGCAGGGGCCATCGCAAGCGATGTGCCAACCATGCAACCGATCATCACACCAAGCCCGTTGGCGCGGGCAATCCGGTTCATTTCGAGCGCTTCGGTCAATCCGCCGGCCTTGTCGAGCTTGATATTGACCACATCATACCGGCCGGCAAGTGCCTTCAAGTCTGCGCTTTGATGCACACTCTCATCCGCACAAATCTGGACCGGGTGACTGATCGACGCGAGCCGTAAATCCCTGCCTGCGGGAAGCGGTTGTTCAACCAGCACAACACCGAGATCGGCGCACGCCTTGAGGTTGGCTTCGACATTGTCATCGTTCCACCCTTCGTTGGCGTCGACAATGATTCTGGAATTGGGCGCGCCGGAACGAACTGCGGCAAGCCGCTCCAGATCGCCTTCGCCGCCGACCTTGATCTTGAGAAGCGGGCGGCCACTTGCCGCCTGCGCCGCAGCGCCCATTTCCTCGGGCGTTCCCATGGAGAGCGTATAAGCGGTCAATACCGGTTTCGGGTCGATAATTCCCGCAGAAACGAACGCCGGAACTCCAGTGTGTTTGGCCTCAAGATCCCACAATGCGCAATCAATCGCATTGCGCGCCGCGCCAGCGGGCACGCCCGATCGCAGCGCTTTCCGGCTTGTTCCGCTTTCGATCAGCGCTTTGACTTGCGCAATTTGCGCCAGCACCGTCTCCACAGTCTCGCCATAACGGCCATAAGGCACGCACTCTCCCTGTCCGATGTCCTCACCGCAAGTCAGCACGATCCTGATCACCAGCGCCTCGGTCTTTGCGCCGCGCGATATGACGAAACGGCCGGCAATGGGAAAGGCTTCCGGTATGGCTTCCAATTTGATTTGCATGGACAATGGTTCCGATTCGCGCGTTTGCGCCAACATTGGATAAAGTCAGGCTGCATGGCAACGAAGGCACAGATCAAGACCGACCTGAAGCTTGAACCTGCGGCCGCTTTCAGTGTTGCTGAAAACGGCCAGAGGCAAGCGTCCATTGTTTTGACCGGTTCATGGATAACCCGCAAAATAGCGGCCGTGGACGGACCTCTGCGCAACGTGGCTGAAAAGAATTACGCATCCGTCGAATTCGACATGTCCGGCGTGACTTCTCTCGATACGGCCGGGGCTTGGCTCGTGGAGCGAACAGTACGTTCACTTGGCGCCTTTGGTGCTAAAGTGAAACTCACAGGCGCGGATAAGGATTGGCAAATTCTTATGGATGCTGTCCGCAAAGTGCCGACTGTTGAAGTTCAAAAAGCCCCAGGGCTCTACTCCGGCTTGCTATCAACTATCTTCGAAAAGCTGGGCAGCCTGACAGTCGCCGGCTACAATGACTTTGTCGTGTCCATGCACATGCTGGGCGCAACCATCCGCGGCGCGCAAATGAAGATTGGCCGTGACCACGGGATCAGCCCGGCGGCTATCGTCCACCAAATGGACCGAATGGGCGTCGGCGCATTGCCCGTGGTCGTCCTGATGTCATTCATCATCGGCGCTATCATCGCCCAGCAGGGCGCTTTCCAGTTACGTTATTTCGGCGCTGAAATTTTTGTTGTCGATCTCGTGGGCGTGCTGGTTTTGCGCGAAATCGGCGTGCTTTTGACTGCCATCATGGTGGCAGGCCGCTCCGGCAGCGCAATCACGGCGGAAATCGGCTCAATGAAAATGCGCGAGGAGGTTGACGCGCTCAAAGTCATCGGCCTCAACCCGATTGGTGTTCTTGTATTTCCGCGGCTGGTTGCGCTGGTGGTTGCGCTGCCCATCCTGACGGTGGTTTCCGATCTGGCGGCTCTTGCGGGGGCGTCGCTTGTGGCGTCAACCTATTCAGGCATTTCGCCTTCGGCATTCATTTCCCGTTTGCGCGACGCCATCGACATGAGCACCTACTTTGCCGGGCTGATCAAGGCGCCGTTTATGGCAATGATCATAGGAATAGTTGCATCCGTGGAGGGAATGAAAGTCGGCGGCAGCGCCGAATCACTTGGCAAACATGTCACCTCTTCGGTGGTCAAAGCGATATTTGTCGTCATTGTCGTCGATGGGCTTTTCGCCATGTTTTACGCCGCAATCGACTTTTAGGATGGCCAGCGACATGGAGATGGCGGCAATCCGGACTGATGGGGCGAAACGGGGCAATGACAAAGCCGAAATTGTCCTATCGGCGAAAGATGTCAGCGTGTCATTTGGCGGGAAGCCGGTGCTGGACCATCTGTCGCTGGATGTCCGGCGCGGCGAAATTCTTGGGTTTGTCGGCGCTTCTGGATCCGGCAAATCTGTGCTTTTGCGAACCATATTGGGCCTGAGTCGCAAGCAAGGCGGCGCAATTACCCTCTTTGGGCAAAACTTGGACAAAGTGTCGGAAGCGCAAAAAATAGCGATCGACATGCGCATCGGCGTGCTTTTTCAACACGGAGCGCTGTTTTCTGCACTCACCGTGGCCGAAAATGTAATGGTGCCGATGCGCGAGTATCTAGATCTGTCGCCAGCTTTGATGCGCGAACTGGCCATGCTCAAGATCGCGCTCGTCGGCTTGCCGTCCGATGCTGCGGCAAAGTATCCTTCCGAACTTTCCGGCGGCATGATCAAGCGCGCCGCGCTTGCGCGTGCATTGGCAATCGACCCCGATATTGTTTTCCTCGATGAGCCGACCTCGGGCCTTGATCCAATTGGCGCTGCCGCTTTTGACGAATTGATCTCAAATTTGCGCGACACGCTTGGATTGACTGTTTATATGGTGACTCACGACCTCGACAGTCTGTTTTCGGTATGCGACCGGATAGCGGTTCTCGGCGACAAGAAGGTCCTTCTCGAAGGCACAATTGCAGACATGCTGGCATCCGAACTTCCCTGGGTAAAACTCTATTTCCGCGGTCCGCGGGCACGCCTTGCCGCCGGCGCCCACAGGGCGGGTGCGTAAGCAATGGAAACGCGCGCCAATTACATCATTGTCGGCATCGTCACCTTGACCGTCCTCTTGGCCTCGTTCGGCTTCGTTTATTGGATTGCCAGGTTTGGCGACACGACCAACAGTGTCCCTTTGGAAATCCGGATTCCAGGCTCTGTGACCGGACTTTCCGTCGGCAGCCAGGTGCTGTTCAATGGCATCAAGGTCGGTGATGTTCGCCGCCTGATCATCGATGCAAAAAACCCGAAAGGTGTTGTGGCCATCACCGAGGTCAATCTCGATACGCCGGTGACAAGCTCGACAAAAGCGACGCTGGGCTTTCAAGGTTTGACCGGGCAGGCCTATATCGAGCTGAAGGGCGGCGATCCGGACGGTGAAAACATTCTGGCCAAGGCAGCCGAAACCGGTGAAATGCCATTCGTGGAAGCCGACCCGGGCGCTGTGAACAATCTCATTGATCAAGCCCAAAGCATCGCCATAAGCGCTGAAAAAGTGCTCGCCGATTTGCAGGGCTTTGTCGATGACAATCGCCAGCCGCTTACCCGCACAGTCAGCAACACCGAGAAATTTTCCGAGGCGTTGGCCAAAAATTCAGACGAACTGGATGGATTTCTGGCCAGCATCGGCGATCTTTCGAAGACATTGCAAGGCGTCTCCGGCCGTTTGGACACGACATTGGCGTCGGCTGAAGACTTGTTGAAGAGCGTTGACAAACAAAAAATAGACCGGATTTTGGCAAATGCTGAAAAAGTATCTGTCGATCTTGCGGCGTCCAGCGGCAACATAAAAAAGGTCGCAGAATCAGCAGAAGTCGCAGTCCGCAATGTCGGCGACTTCGCCGTGAAGGCCGGCAAGACTCTCGACGGCATCGACAAAACGATTGCCGCAGCCGATTCGGAAAAGATAAAGTCAGCAATCAACAATATCGAGGAGGCCTCGAAAACCGCCAGGACGGCGATGGACGATTTTGCAAAAGTCACGGGCAAAGTCGGCAAGCGCGCCGAAGACGTGGATCAGATCGTCACCAACACACGGGATTTGACGGCCAAACTCAATCAGACGGTTGTCCGCTTTGATGGTGTTTTGGAAAAGGTGAATGCATTCTTGGGTCCAATCGAAGGGCAGGGCCCAGGCCTCGTTGCGGAAGCAAGATCCACATTGGCTGCATTCCGCAAGGTTGCGGACACATTGAACTCCCGATTGGGCGAGATTACCGACGGACTCGCCAAATTTTCCGGGCGTGGCCTCAATAACGTCGATGCGTTCGTTCAGGACACCCGCCGCTCGGTTTCAAGGATTGAGCAAGCCATTACCGAACTGGAAAAAAACCCGAACCGGCTGATTTTCGGTGGGCAAGGCTCGGTTCCGCGCACTGACGGTCGTAACCGGCGTTGACTCTGATGGCGCCACTCTGCAACTACGATTGCACTTCGTATGGGAGCCATATTTGGCGGTGACTGGTTTGAAATTGAAAGCACACAGGCAAACATTTTGTTTGCGGCGGCTGGCGGTCGTTTTAACGCTGTTTGTCGCTGGCTGTTCAAGCCTGGGCGGTTCAAACAAGGCGCTGGACACATATGACCTAAGCGTCCCGACCGTCGCTGAGGCGTCGCGGCGGCAAACCAGCGTGCAGGTTCTCATTGCCGAACCGCAGGCACTCAAGATTCTGGATAGCGAAAACATTGTCATCCGGCAAAGCGCCGCCTCCGTTGCTTATCTTGAAGGTTCGCAATGGAGCGACCGGCTGCCAAAAATCGTCCAGACCCGTTTGGTTCAGGCGTTCGAAAACTCCAAACGGTTCGGCGGTGTCGGCAGACCAGGCGAGGGCCTGGCAATCGACTACCAGGTTTTGACCGACATTCGCGCATTCGAGATTGATACAGGGTCCGGCAAACGCGCCGTGGTCGAAATCTCCGCTAAACTTCTCAATGACCGAAATGGCGTCGTGGCTTCAACCCGGATGTTTGAGGCTTCGGTGGCCGCAACTTCCGGCGGCGCAGGTTTCGTCGTCGCGTTGGACGCGGCTTTTGACAAAGTTGCTGCTGAAATGGTGGCTTGGGTTTCAAAAAACATTTGAGATTTACGGGGAGAATTCCGGATTTCGTCCGGTCTTTGGCGTGTCGGCATTGCGCCGCGCGTTAACCTTGTGTTTAAACTTTTAAGCATCACGACGATTACAGGTTTAAAAACACCCGTTACGCCGGTAGTGTGAAGCTGCGGGAATGGCATTTGCCGCTTGGCAGGCGGTAAAACGGACAGCAATGGCAGAAGCGAACAAGATGGCGCGCAAAGCTAGCAGTGAGAAGTTCGGCAAGGACATGGAATCAGAGCTTGAAAAAGCCCTGGAGCTTGGTCTTGCGGAAACCGGGTCGTTGGACGATCTAGCCATAGACCTGTCGCTTGATGATCTGGAAACCCAGATCACCTTGGCAGAAACTGAAATCAAATCAGCATCCAATGGCGCCGCTCTCAAAGCGGCCGAGATGAAAGCCGCTGCGGCCAGACAGACCCCTGTCAACTACGGCGCCCGGGTCTCGCAAGCCGAAAAATCTGTAGAAAACACCGCGCCCAAAGTCAGTGTCAGCCAAAATACCGCATCGTCAAGCCCGATCAGGGACGTGCCGGTCAAAGCGCCAGCCGGCGTCGCGCCTGCTGCATCCCGGCCTGAACGCCCGGCGGCTTTGCCGCCCGCTGCCAACGATGACAGCCAGCGCAGCTACGCAGCCGCCCTGCGCAATCTGAACCGTCGACTGCCAAATACACTGTTTTGGCTCACCGGCCTTGTGAGCGTCATTTGGGCAGCTGCCAGCGTGTATGTCGCCTACATCTTCTATGGCGCGGCTGCATTTGCGCCCGATAACCTCCTCCGGTTCCTGCAGACTCCGTCAGGCGTCGGGATGCTGATCGCGACAGTCCTTCCCATCGTGATGTTTTGGGCATTTGCAGTCATGGTTCGCCGCGCGCAGGAATTGCGTGTTGTAGCCCAATCCATGACCGAAGTTGCCTTCCGCCTTTCTGAACCTGAATCACTTGCGCAAGACCGGGTCATGGCCGTTGGCCAGGCGGTCCGCCGTGAAGTGGCGGCGATGAGCGAAGGCATTGAACGCACGCTTGCCCGCGCCAGCGAACTGGAAACTTTGGTCAATGGCGAAGTCCACGAACTCGAACGCGCCTATACCGACAATGAAATCCGCATCCGCTCGCTGGTCGAGGATTTGAATCAGGAGCGTGAGGCGATTGTGTCTCATGCCGAGCGTGTCCGGGCGTCAATTTCCGGATCGCACGAGCAGTTGAAAGACGAGTTGACCCAGGCCAGCGACATCATTCGCGAAAATGTCCTGAACGCTTCGACCCAATTGACCATGACAATAAGCCAGTCAGGTGAATCGCTGGTCAGCCGGATCAATGACAGCGGGACGCAGATTTACTCGGCGATCGGGACGCGTACAGACGAAATCGAACAGCGGCTGACAACGTCCGGGGCCGCGTTTGCGAGCTTGCTGGATACCCGCGTTGCCGCATTGAGCGAGCAGGCTGAGCATCTGTCATCGGTCCTTGCTCAGACGCTCGATAGCCGCACTGAATCGATGGTCTCGCTTCTGTCTGGAGCAACCGGTACGCTCAGCGAAAGCATTGATGCACGCAGCAGCTCGCTCGCGGCTCTCCTTCACGATGCATCCGAGAATCTTGGCTCCGTCCTGAACGGCCGGGCCGAAGGCATGTTGTCGGTCATTGGCACAGCGACACAAACACTGACCGGCGAGTTCGATGTGCGCCTGGCTGGTCTGGAAAGCACGATGAACGCGCGCAGCCGCTCGTTGATCGCCGAGTTTGAAACCCGCGCCCAAGCGCTCGATACCGGCACCGACCGCCTCAATACCGCGCTCGACCAGCGTGCGCGAATGCTCAATGAAACCCTTGTAGAACGCACCCGGGAAATCTCCCGGACCTTCACCGAAGGCACTGAGAATATTGTTGTCAAATCCAACGAAATCAACCGCTTGCTTGAAGAAGGCCAAGCCCGTTCGAACCTGGTTCTTGACAATGCCCGTGATGCGGTTGCCACGGGTATCACCACGCAAACTGAGCAGATGCGGTCAATTTTGGATGAGCGCATTGATGCGATCACTGCGCGAATTTCGCAACAGGCTGACGCGCTGCGGTCTATGTTGGACGAACGCAGTGCTTCGGTGACAGGCGAAGTCTCGGCAAAGACCGAAGAATTGCGCGCCATGCTTGATGCAAGTTTCGGTGCGGCAACTGACCGAATCGAAGAACAGAGCAAGCTGTTGCGCGATGTCCTTGACAGCGATGGCGGCGCTTTGGCCTCCGGTGTCGCGGTCAAGACTGAAGAGCTGCGCGCCATGCTCGCCCAGAGTTCTGGTGTGACCACAGGTCGGATCGAAGAACAAATCCGCCAGTTGCGCGAACTGTTGGATGGCGAGGGCGGCGAACTGGCTGCTGGCGTTGCAGCCAAAACCGAAGAGCTGCGCGCCATGCTATCCGAAAAGGCTTCTATCGTTTCCGATGCAATCCAGCTTCAGACCGGCCACATGGCGCAAGTTTTGGATGAACGCGCCGATTACTTTGCCGGCGCCATCGAAAGCCATTCTGAAAACCTTCGCAATGTCTTCGACGACCGTATTTCAGTCATGGCGAAGACGTTCGCCCAGTCCCGCAACGATCTTGCGGCGCAGGTTTCGGATGATCTCGAGCGGATTGCCATAACTCGCGGCGAAATTGAGCGCACGATACGCGCTGAAATTGCAAGCGTTGAAGAAGCGCTTTCCGGTCAGACTGGCGCTATCGAGGAGCGGACGCAGACCATGCGCCGCGCGCTTGAAATTGGTGTCGAGGCCGTGCGCAACTCGCTTGAAACCTCAGCGTCGGTCATGGCGGGCACTTTGCGCGACCGCGTCCGTGAAGCGGCACAGGCGATTACCGACGAAACCTTGCGGGCCCGTGCTGCATTCGACAACCATACCACCGACTACGCTGACCGTCTCGAACAGCAGGCTTCGGACTTTGCCGAACGCCTTGCCGGGCGCATCGCCGATGCCGAAGACCGCATTGCCGCCCGCTCCGCAGAGCAGGTGCGCAACCTCTCGGGCCAGACTGACGAAATTCTCGCTGCCCTGGACGGCGCAGACCAGCGCATCATGGCGCGGGTGCATGCGGTGTCGGCAGAGCTCGACGCCCGCGCCAACGCCTCTTCGTCTGCTATCGCCGCGCTCAATCACGCAATCGGTTCGGAGGCTGTGCGCACGGCAAATCTTCTCGACGGCAAGACCCAGGAACTGTCCGAGCTGCTCGCCGACCGCTCTCAGGAAATCGCCCGCATTCTCGAAGAAACAGCGCGCCCGCTCGTCGCCAGCATGGCCGAAAGCGGTCACGAAGTGGCAGCAAAGCTCGAAGCTGCGGCAAAGGCGGCAACCGAGAAGCTGCGCGCCGAGAATGCCTCCATGGTGCAGATGCTGGCAAGCCGCACTGCCGAAACCATCGAGGCGATGGGCGTTGCCCGCGACGACTTGTCGGGCAATGTCACGGACCTCATCGACCGCCTGTCGGCTTCCAACTCCAAGCTTGGCCAGCTCATTGATATGGCGCAGACCAACCTTGGCGCGGTGGAAATCCAGCTCTCGGGCACAACCTCTGCCTTTGCTGAAACCTCCGACCGTGCCGCGTCCTCGCTATCGACATCGGCGCGGATGATGGAAACCAACGTCAACCGGCTGTCGGAAATGTCGTCCGGCACGCTCAAGGAAGTGGCGGCTATCGCCAGCCGCTTTGACGAGCATGGCCGCGTGCTGGCTACAGCATCTGACCTGCTGAATGCAGCGCAGTCGAGCCTGTCCAACACGCTGGAAGACCGCCAGCAGGCGCTGGAAAACCTTGCTGTCGGCCTCGTGTCGCGCTCCGAGGAAATCGAAAAGAACCTGCGTTCGTTCGAGCAATTGGTCAACGCGGCCTTCGACAAGGCCGAAAACCGCGCCGGATCTTCGACAATGGCGATGAAGCAGTCGTTGGCAGAGCTGGTCGAGCAGGCAACCACCCGGTTTGCCGAGGCGACGATCGACATGCGCAAGACCGCCGAGGAAATCCGCGCCGACATCGACCTTGCAAAATCGGAAGTGCAGGCCGGGATGAGCGAACTTCCCGCCCAAGCGCGCCGTGCCGCAGAGGACATGCGGCTGGAGCTGGCATCGGTCAAGGACGATATCCAGAAAGCCGCAGTGGACATGCCTGCGGAAGCCCGCCGCGCCACCGCCGAGATGCGCCAGGAGCTGGAGACCGCCCGCGCCGACTTCCAGAAGTCGGTCAAGGACATGCCGGCCGACGCCCGCCGCGCTGCCGCCGAAATCCGCGCCGAACTGGAAGAAACCCGCGCCGAATTGCGCAAGGGCGTTCTCGACCTGCCGGAAGAGACCAAATTGTCGACGCAGACCATGCGCCGCGCTGTGGCCGAGCAAATTTCCGCCCTCAAGGAACTGTCTGAAATCGTCGGCAAGTCGGGCCGCGCATTTGATGTGGCTGCACCCGTTGCCGCGCGCGCAGAACCTGTCCGCCAGGAGCGGGTCAGCGAGCGTGCCCCCGAGCCGCGTCCGGCGCTTCCGCCGCAGCGCGCTCCTGAACGCCCGGCTCCCGCACAGCAGCGCGCGCCTGAACCACAATTGCGCGGGGCCATTGAAGAGCCGTCCTCCGGCGGCTGGGTGTCCGACCTTTTGAGCCGCGCCTCGCGTGAGGAAGCGCCAGCGCCAGCCCGTGCCCCGGCTGCACCCAACCGCTCGCCTTTGCACGTGGTAGAGTCGCTGAATTCCCTGTCGGTCGATATCGCCCGCGCCATTGACCATGACGCCTCGGTCGAGCTGTGGGACCGCTACCGCCGCGGCGAGCGCAATGTCTTCACCCGCAGGCTTTACACGCTCAAGGGCCAGCAGACCTTCGACGAAATCCGCCGCAAGTACCAGACCGACGGCGATTTCCGCACTGCGGTTGACCGCTATGTCGACGACTTCGAGCGACTTCTGCAAGACGTCGCCCGCAACGACCGCGACCAGATCATGACGCAGACGTATCTGACGTCCGACACCGGCAAGGTCTATACAATGCTGGCCCACGCAAGCGGCAAGCTGCGGTAAAAATCCGCTTCCGCGGCCAACTGGTGCAATTTGTCTGTGCTTCCGGTGCTCATGGACCTTATGTCCATTCCGCTCCGGTTCTCGCCAAATAGCACCATTTGACTCGCTGTAGCGAATTTTGGAAGCCATGAGGACGGCCGCCTGACGCGGCCGTCTGCGCTTCCGGTGCTCACGGGCTCAGCACCCGCGCGCACCGGCGGCAAGCTGCGGCGGAACTTTCCGGCAGTTTGGGCGTATAGTTCTGCACCTGCTCGATATGTCACGGCCATCGGCACGGGTTGCGGGTTCCGCTCTGCGGTCCCGGGATGGCGAAAATTCAGCGGGAATAAAGACAATCGCCGACGTTTGAGTCTGGCGATCCACATCATCACTTTTGCCGCTTCGGGCCACAACGCGGAACCCGGAACCATGCCACGGACGGCGAAAAATCAAAACCGGTGCAAAACACCGTACACCCTGATCAACCCGCGCCAACCCCTCCCAGCAAGCCTGCCGCGCTCAGATATCCTGGTTCTGCGGCAGGATCACCAGATCGCGGACGGTGGCGTTGGGCGGGCGGGTGACCATGAACATCAGCGCGTCCGCGACGTCTTCTGACAGCAGGCCCTCACGGGCTGCGGCGCGGCGCGCAACTTCCGCTGGGTCGGTCAGGCCCCAGAGCTCGTTCAGGACCATGCCGGGAGCCAGCGATCCGATGCGCACATTGTGCGGCGCGATCTGGCGGCGCACGCCGTGGACGAACGACTGCACCGCATGCTTGGTGGCCGAATAGACCGGCTCCCAGTGGATCGCCTGATGGCCGGACACCGAGGAGGTGACGACAATATCGCCGGAGCGGCGGGCGATCATCCCCGGCAGCACGGCGCGGACCATGCGGAAAACGCCGTTGACATTGAGGTTGATCATCTGGTCCCAGTCATCGGCATTGCCTTCGGCGGCCTCGCCCGGGATATAGGTTCCCGCATTGGCGAACAGGATATCCACCCGCCCGAACCGCGCCTCAACAGCGGCGGCCATGGCGTCAATCTGCGCCGGCTTGGTCAGATCGGCCGGCATGGCAATAGCATTGGCCCCGAGTTCCGCCGCCAGCGCCTCCAGCTTTTCGGCAGACCGCGCCACCAGCACAACAAGTGCCCCCGCAGCCGAAAACTGCCGCGCCACAGCCCGCCCGATCCCCGAACTTGCCCCCGTGACAATCATCACCTTGCCTGCGACGGAAACGGACATGAGGTTCTCCCTGGCTGAATTGGCTTGGAAGAGAGGATCACGCCATTGGATGGCTGGCGTCAACCGGTGATTTGAAATGGCGTGTGGTGGTTGGCATGGAAAGACCAGTCTGGGTATTTGTTCTGCACCGGTTTTGAATTTTCACGGTCCACGGCATGGGTCCCGCATCTCCGCTTCGCTTCGAGCGGGATGACGAAAGAATGGGGATTTGCGATAATCGCCGAAGGTGGGGATTGGCGCTGCACATCCCTTA
>JBAVTG010000248.1:0-10740 GCA_049696015.1 Rhizobiaceae bacterium
TTTTCCCTTGATTTTTGACGTCCAAGCCTCGATATGCC
Organism: Rhizobiaceae bacterium; assembly: GCA_049696015.1. GTDB lineage: Bacteria > Pseudomonadota > Alphaproteobacteria > Rhizobiales > Rhizobiaceae > JANMEX01. The sequence goes on from JBAVTG010000248.1 coordinate 39, forward strand.
GGTCAACTTCGCAAATCATTGCAGTGGAAACACCATGAACACCAAGCACGAACAGGAAGCGGACGAGATTCTCGCCGCCGCCGGCCTCGATCCGGAAACCGGAACCGAACAAGCGCCGGACATGCCGGATGCCAGCGAGGCCGAGAAGATCGCCCGGGCCATGGAACTTCTTTTGGCCGAAAACGCCGAATTGAAAGACAGGGTGCTGCGCGCCGCCGCCGAAATGGAAAATCTGCGCAACCGCACGGCCCGCGACGTGCGCGATGCAAAGACCTATGCCGTCACCGGCTTTGCCCGCGACCTGCTGCCGATCGCCGACAATCTCAACCGCGCATTGGCCGCGTTTCCTGAAACGTCCCCCGCAGCCGCAGATCCGACCGTTATGGCGCTGCTGGAAGGCGTGGACCTGACAGAGCGCTCGCTGCTCAACACGCTGGAGCGCCACGGCGTCAGGAAGCTTGAGCCGGAAGGCCAGAGGTTTGACCCGCATTTCCATCAGGCAATGTTTGAAGTGCCCAATCCGGATGTGCCCAACAACACGGTCGTGCAGGTGGTCCAGTCCGGCTATGTGATTGCCGACCGCGTCCTGCGCCCGGCCATGGTGGGCGTTGCCAAAGGCGGCCCCAAGGACGCGCCAAAGCCGGAACCCGTCGAGGACGATGAGACGGCCTGACCCGCATGATACTTTGAACTTCCACCGGCCGTGTTGACACCTGTCAACACGGCCGCGTCATTTTTGCTCCACAGTTGGCATCTCGCCGCTGACGCTTTGCGTCAGATCACCAACGCGTTGAAGGAGCAATTTGATGCCAAACACACAAGCGCAAACCCAGCACGCCGTTGTCTGGATCGATCACCGGCAGGCCCGCGTATTCTTCCTCACCCGCGACACAGCCGATGAAATCACACTCGACACATCCAAGACATTCGATCAGGCGCACAAACACGCCGGCACCCGCGAGGGCAACCGCACGCCAACTGATGATGATTTTCTGCATGAGGTCGTTGAGGCGCTGAAGCCCGCGCAGGAATGGCTGATCATAGGGCCGGGCATCGCCAAGGAAGAGCTTGCCAAGCACGTCAAGCATCATGACCACTTGCTGGCAGACCGGATTATCGCGGTGGAACCGGCTGACCATCCCACCGACGGCCAGATCGTGGCGATGGCGCGCAAATTCTTCAAGGCCGCCGACCGCATGATCGGGTGATTTGACTGGCGCACCGCCGCGCGGCTCTTCACCGCTGTTCGCAATTTTACAAGAAGGATATCCATGCCCAAACGCATTTTGCTGATTATCGGTCACCCCGATTCGGATCCGGGGCGATTCTGCCGCGCTCTTGCCAAGGCCTATGAAGCCGGGGCGCGGCAAGGCGGGCATGAAGTGCGCGTCGTTGATGTGGCGGCGCTGGAATTTCCGTTATTGCGCTCGACTTCTGAATTCAACGCCGGCTCTGTTCCCGGCGGCTTGAAATCGGCCAGCGAATCCATTCTCTGGGCGCAACACATTGTGTTCATTTTCCCGCTGTGGCTCGGCACCATGCCAGCGCTTTTGAAAGCGTTTCTCGAACAGGTGGCGCGGCCCGGCATCGCCTTTGCCTATCCGGACAAGGGTGGAAACGGCTTCAAGGCAGCGCTGCACGGGCGTTCGGCGCGGATTATCGTCACCATGGGCATGCCCGGCTTCATTTACCGGCTTTTCTATCTTGGCCATGGCATCGCCGGCATGCGCCGCAACATCCTCAATTTCGTCGGCATCAAGCCGGTGTGGGAAACACTTTTCGGAATGGTCGAATCCGTCAGCGACGCCAAGCGCAAATCGTGGATTGAGGATGTGCGGCAGTTGGGCGCGCAAGGGCGGTAAGCCGATCAAACCTGGATTGATTGACGCGCGGCTTCATGGCATCCCTTGGCCATGACCCTCCTCCAATTCCTCGATTATTGCGGCGTGGCCGTGTTTGCCGCCACCGGAGCGCTTGCGGCCTCGCGCAAGCAGCTGGACATTATCGGCTTTGTCTTTCTTGGCGTCCTGACCGGCGTTGGCGGCGGCACGCTGCGCGATGTGATCCTCGGGCAAACGCCGGTGTTCTGGGTGACGCAGCCCGGACATCTGACCGTGGCAGCGGCCACCGCCGTGCTGATCTATTTCACCGCCCACCGTGTCTGGTCGCGCTATCTATGGCTGTTGTGGCTCGATGCCATCGGGTTGGCCGCCTACTGTGTCATCGGCGCCGCCAAGGGACTGGCGCTGGGCGTGCCGCCGCTGATTGCCGTTGTGACCGGAGTGATGACCGCGACTTTCGGCGGCATTTTGCGCGATATGGTGGCGGGCGAACCATCGGTGCTCTTGCGGCCCGAAATCTATGTGACTGCAGCGCTTGCCGGGGCGTCCGCCTATGTGCTGGCCATCGGCGCCGGCACGCCGGGCGAAGCGGCAGCCGTCGGCGCTGCCGTCCTCGCCTTTCTGGTGCGCGGCGGGGCGCTGGCCTTTGGCTGGAAGTTTCCCGTCTACAAAGCCCGCGCCGGACGGGAACCCGGCGATGTGGTCAGACACCATCATAGGCCGGAAGATTAGAGCGATATGACTTCATCTGGAATCACAATCAGCGGGTTCTTTTGCGTCAATACCGGCGAAAATCCCCTTGAACGCATCTCGATGCGTCCGGCGGGTCTTTCCTTGGCCTTGCCACAAAATCCCACCGCTGCCTGTGCTTCCATCTAAAGTCATATTGCTCTAAGTGCGCAGCACCCGGTAGATTGCCGGGATGACCAGCACCGTCAGCAAGGTTGACGAGGCAAGGCCGAACAGCAGCGAGATTGCCAGCCCCTGAAAGATCGGGTCGCTCAGGATCACCACAGCGCCGATCATGGCAGCCAATGCGGTCAGAAGGATCGGCTTGAAGCGGATCGCGCCAGCCTCGATCAGGACGTCCGTCAAATGCCGATCGTCGGTGTGGGCGCTCTTGATGAAATCCACCAGCAGGATCGAATTGCGCACAATGATGCCGGCAAGGGCAATGAAGCCAATCATCGAGGTTGCCGAGAAGGGCGCATTGAAAAGCCAGTGGCCGACCAGGATGCCGATGAACGTCAGCGGCACCGGGGTGAGGATGACCAGCGGCAATTTGAACGAGCCGAACTGGGCCACAACCAGAATGTAGATGCCCAAGAGCGCCACGCCGAACGCGCCGCCCATGTCGCGGAAGGTCACCCAGGTGACTTCCCATTCGCCGTCCCACAAGAGCGCCGGTCTGGTCTCGTCATCCGGCTGGCCGTGCAGGATGATTTCCGGCTTTTCAAGTCCGGTCCAGTCCTGTGCGTCAATCGCCTCTTGCACGGCCATCATGCCATAGAGCGGCGCTTCGTAGGCGCCAGCCAGTTCCGCCGTCACCATTTCGGCATTGCGGCCATTGTGGCGGAAGATCGGAAACGATGCCTTCTCGTCCGTGACTGTCACCACGTCGCCAAGCTCGACCACCGAGCGGTCGCCCGGCAGCACATTGGCGGGAATGGGAGTGGACAGAAAGCGCTCGTCCAGCGTGCGCTCGCCCTTGGGCCTCTCGATCCGGATTGGCACGGGGTGGCGCCCGCCCCCCTTGTGCGAATAGCCGACAGTCATGCCGCCATTGAGCGTGGCGATTGTGTCGAGCACGTCCGATTCCTCGACGCGGAAAAACTCTGCTTCGTCGGTGGAAATGGCGATGCGTTTGCGCATCGCCGGCTGGCCGTAGGAATTGTCGATATCGACAATGAAAGGCACCGCGCGGAAGGCCGCCTCAACCTTGGCCGCAGTCCGGCGCCTTATTTCAGCATCCGGACCATAGATTTCCGCCAGCAGCGTTGCCATCACCGGCGGGCCGGGCGGCGGCTCGACGACTTTCATCGACGTGCCCTGCGGCGCCGGAATGGCGGCGATGCGGGCGCGGATGTCGAGCGCGATATCATGGGATGTGCGCTCGCGCCCGGCCTTGCCGGTCAGGTTGATCGACACATCGCCCAGTTGCGGTTCTGTGCGGTAGAAGGAATGGCGCACCAGCCCGTTGAAATTGAACGGGGCGGCAGCGCCCGCATGGGTCTGCACGCTTTTGACTTCCGGAAGATCAACGACAATGGCTGCCACCGCCTGCGCCACCCGGTCGGTGGATTCAACGGAGGAGCCTTCCGGCAGGTCAATGGTGACGGACAGTTCCGACTTGTTGTCAAATGGCAGCAGCTTGACCGTCACGTCCTTGGTGTAAAACAGCGTCAGCGAGCCCATGGTCATGATGCCGACAATGGCAAGAAAGATCCAGCTGCGCGTTTTCGTTTTCAGCAAGGGGCGCGCGACGGCCCGGTAGGCCCTGCCGAGCGGCCCGCCATGCTCTTCGTCGTGATGGTCATGCGCCGGACCCTTGCCGGCAACTTTCAGCATCAGCCAAGGCGTGACAATCACGGCCACAAAGAATGAAAAGATCATCGCCGCCGACGCGTTGGCCGGGATCGGGCTCATGTATGGCCCCATCATCCCTGAGACAAACAGCATCGGCAAAAGCGCGGCAACCACTGTCAGCGTGGCGACAATGGTCGGGTTGCCGACCTCCGCCACCGCATCGATTGCCGCCTGCTTGCGTGTGCGTCTGTCATGCATGGCCCAGTGGCGGGCGATGTTTTCGATGACCACAATGGCGTCATCGACCAGAATGCCGATAGAGAATATCAGCGCGAACAGCGACACGCGGTTGAGCGTATAGCCCATCACGCGCGAGGCAAACAAAGTGAGAAGAATGGTCACAGGAATGACGATGGCCACCACGAAAGCCTCGCGCCGGCCAATGGCCAGCCACACCAGCGCGATGATCGACACTGTTGCAAGGCCAAGATGGTAAAGCAGCTCATTGGCCTTTTCATTGGCTGTCTCGCCATAGTCGCGCGTCACTTCCACCGCAATGTCTTGCGGTATGAGATGGCCTTCCAGCCGCTTGACGCTGTGCAGGATGTCTTCTGCAACCTTCACCGCGTTTGACCCTGCGCGCTTGGCCACGGCCAGCGTCACCGAGGGAACCCGCACCACGCCATCTTCGCCCTTGGTGACCGTGGAAACCAGCGCATCGCTGGTATCGGGCACGAAGGCGACATCTGCGACATCGCGCACATAGACCGGGCGGCCATCGCGGGTGGTCACCAAAAGGTTGGCGACCGCCGCTGGCGAGGAGAGCGTCTCACCGGCAATGATGTCGATCTGCTGTCCCTTGTCGCGCACTTTGGCGGCAGGAAATGTCCGGTTGGCGCCGCTCACTTTTCCGGCCAGCTGCTGCAGCGTCACCCCGTAGAGCGCCAACCGTTCCGGGTCCGGCGCAACGCGGATTGCCTCCTGGCTTTCGCCGACCAGATAGGACAGGCCGACGTCGTCAATCTTGGAAACCTCAGTGCGCAGTTCGCGCGCGATGCGCGTCAGGTCATTGGGCGTCACCCGCGCTGCCGCCTCCGGCTTCGGCGAAAGCGTCAAGGAGACAATGGCGACATCGTCAATGCCGCGCCCGACAATCAACGGCTCAGGGATGCCGACAGGGATGGCGGCCATGTTGGCGCGCACCTTGTCATGCACGCGAAGGATCGCCGCATCCGATGGCGTGCCGACAATGAAGCGGGCGGTGACCATGACGCTGTCATCGCGGGTTTGCGAATAGACATGCTCGACGCCGTCGATGCCCTTGGCGATGGTCTCGAGCGGTTCGGTGACAAGCTTGGCCGCATCTTCCGCCTTCAGACCGGCGGCCTGCACCAGAATGTCCACCATCGGCACCGAAATCTGCGGCTCCTCCTCGCGCGGCAAAGTCATCAGCGCAACGAGGCCAAAGGCAAAGGCTGCGACCAGAAACAAGGGGGTCAGCGGTGAGGTGATGAAAGCGCGGGTGATGAAACCCGCAATGCCGAGCGGCGATTTTTCCCGCTCGATCTCGACCGGATTGGTATCCTGGCTCATTGCGGCAACACCACCATGTCGCCTGCATCGAGGCCGGTCAAAACTTCGATGAAGCCCTTGCCGTCAACCTGCGTCAACTCGCCGGTGACGACAGCGCGGTCGGCCCGCTTGCCTGCTTGTTCAACCGTGATGAAATCGATGCCGGACCGGGTGGAAACAGCGCCTGCCGGGATAAGGATCGCCTGACGCTGGCCGACCGGCACATCCACCAGAACGCGGGCATTCACATAGGCGGTGTCAAGGTTTTCCACCTCCACATCAGCGATCACCCGGCCGTTTTCGATCTGCGGGTATATTTTTGCCAGGCGTCCCGACATTTCGCCGCTGCCTTGCGCAATGCGGATCTGCGCGTTCGTCTTCAACAGCGATGCGTGCCGTTCCGGAATGGCAAGGCGCAGGAAGAACCCGCCGCCGCCGATGGTTGCCACCGGTTCACCGCCCATGATCACCGCGTTCTTGCTCACCGGAACCGTCAGGATGCGGCCATCGCCGGGCGCCAGCACAGCGCCCTCCGCGCCTTGCTGGACAATCACCGACCGCTGCGCCTTGGCGGCGTCAATCTGACTGCCCGCGACATCAACCAGTGTTTTCAACTGGTCCAGCCGCTGCGCTGTCGTCACGCCCTTCGCAACCAGCGCCTTGCCCCGGTCAAGCTCGTCCTTTGCGGTGGAAAGCTGTGCATTGAGCGAAGCGATTTGCGCGTCAAGCGCTTCGATCTGGAAGGCGATCTTGTCGTCGCGCACCACAGCAATCTGCTGACCTGCCTTGACAGTATCACCCTCGGAAACCGTCAGTTCCACGACAATGCCGCCGATGCGCGCGCGCGCGGCAATCATGTCGCGCGCTTCCACGCGGCCATAGACAGCCTTCCACTCGGTCACCGGCTGCAACTCTGCCTTGAAGGTTTCGGCGGCCGCTGATGTGGTCAGGGCCGCAAACGCGGCCAGCAGAACAAGACGCATCGCTGAGTTCCCTTTTGGTCAGAAAGCGCAGCCCGGCTTGATGCCGAACTTGCGAAAGACCGACGCTGCCGGACAAAAGCCGGTGAACGCGGATTGCAAAAGATTGACGCCGATAAAGACCGTGAACCAGACGAACAGCGGCGAGACGAAGACTGTCAACACCACGGACAAAAGCGTCATGATGCCGGCAAAGGCGAGAACGGAACGGTCAAGGGTCACGGGAAGCTCCTGTTTGGGATTTACATATATATATTGCAATGTTTGCATTTGACTAGTGCCTTTGTCAAAAAATGGCGAAGGCGGCAGTGCCGCCGCCACCTTCAGCATGGTTTCAGGCCGATCAGCTGTCGAACTTGACCTTTTTCAACTTGTCGATGCCCAGAACCTGAAGCGCCAGCTTTTCATAAAACGGCTCGGACACGCCGGAGCGGATCTTGCGCAGGAAATACTTTTCGAAACCAATCTTGGCCACATGGACCCATTTGCCCGATGACGCCCAATTGACATTGCGCGGCGGGATTTGCGGCTGGGCGACGAACGCGACACCCGAATCGCCAAAGTCGGCAAGGCAGACCGCGTTCCACGACCCTTGCGCGTCAGGCTTTCTGCCGTTCACCAGACTGCCCAGATTGTGCGCTGTCGCAGTGACCATCGATTCGATCATGAAACCGGTCTTGGGCACGCCGCACGGCACGGCAGTCTTGCCCATCGGCGGGATGGCAACGCAGACGCCGACAGCAAAGATTTCCGGATACTTCGGATTGCTCTGGTGCTTGTCGACCAGAATAAAGCCGCGCGGATTGGTCAGACCTTCGATGTTGCGCACTGCCTCGACGCCGCGGAAAGCGGGCAGCATCATGGCGAAGACCTGCGGAATTTCATGCGCCTTCTTGACCGTGCCGTCGTCGTTGATTTCCGAAACATGCAGCATGCCGGGCTCAACCTTGTCGACCTTGGCATTGCAAACCCATTTGATGTGGTGCTGACGCATCTCGCTCTCGAGCAGGCCATTGGTGTCGCCCACACCATCAAGCCCGAGATGGCCGATATAGGGTTCGGATGTGACAAACGTCATCGGCACGCGGTCGCGCACCTTGGCATCGCGCAAGGCCTTGTCGAGAATGAAGGCAAACTCATAGGCCGGACCGTAGCAGGATGCGCCCTGCACCGCTCCGATCACCACCGGGCCCGGATTGGCAACCAGCCTGTCGAACGCTTCCTTGGTTTGCAGCGCATGATCGATATGGCAAACCGAATGGGTGTTGGCAGCGGGGCCGAAACCTTCAATCTCGTCAAACGCCAGATCGGGCCCTGTCGCGATCACCAGATAGTCGTATGTGACCGATGTGCCGTCATTCAGTTCGATGCGTTTTTCTTCCGGATGCAGGCGCTTGGCGCCCTGCGGCAGCAGTGTGATGCCGCGCTTCTTCATCACCGGCTCAAGATCAACTTCGATCGCATCCTTGGTGCGCCAGCCGACGGCAACCCATGGGTTGGACGGCACAAAGGAATATTTGGATCCGTTGGAAATGACGGAAACCTGATGGCCTTTGCCGACGGCATCCGCCGCTTCATAGGCCATGATGGTGCCGCCCAATCCGGCCCCCAATACAATGATATGTGCCATGTCTTGCTCCCTGAAGCGTTGGCCATGAAACAGGATGCGCCGATTTCCGGCGGCGCGCCTTGTTGTCGATCAATCGGCCAGCTATCTTAAAACGTAAGATATTCATATTACGATGAAACAATATGTCAAATGGGGAAATGGTCGCAAAAAACCGGGACGCATGCCTGCATCCCGGCTTTGAAATCCTTGGTATGATTTAGAGCGTGATGTTATTGGCTGGAATCATTGTATCGGGTTCTTTCGCGCCAATACCGGCGAAAACTCCCTCGGACGCATTTCAATGCGCCCATCGGGACTTTCCGTGGTCTCGCCGCAGAATCCCTCCGATACAATTGCTTCCACTCAAAAACATCCCGCTCTAAAGAATGCCGAGCTGGCGCGCTGCCTCGGCCAGGTTTTCCTGCGGGCGCGGTCCGATCTGGCGGATGCAGATCGATGCTGCCATCGAACCCAGCCGTCCGCTATCGGCCAGCGACTTGCCTTGCGTCAGCCCGAACAGCACGCCAGCGGCATAAAGATCGCCTGCGCCGGTCGTATCAACGACTTGTTCAACCGGAACCGGCCTGATCACTGCCGTCTCCGTGCCGCGCATGATCACCGAGCCCTTTTCCGACATGGTGACGGCGGCCAGTTCACAGTCGGCGCGCAGCAGGCCGAGCGCCGTCTCGAAATCAGCCGTCTGGTACAGCGCCTTCAATTCATGCTCATTGGCAAACACGATATCAACGGCTTTCGAGCGCATCAGCTCGAGAAATTCGTCGCGGTAGCGATCGACGCAAAAACTGTCCGACAGCGTCATCGCCATCTTGCGCCCGTTGGCATGGGCGATCTTCGCGGCCTGCCGGATCGCATCCTTGGCCAGCGGCGGGTCCCACAGATAGCCTTCAAAATAGGTGATCTGCGCACCGGCGACCTTGTCTTCCTCGATATCATGCGGCTGCAGTTCGACGCAGGCGCCCAGATAGGTGTTCATCGACCGCTCGCCGTCCGGCGTGACAAAAATCATCGAGCGCGCGGTTGGCGGCGTGCCTTCAAGCGGCTTGGTGTCGAATGCCACGCCTTGCGCATGGATGTCGTGCATGAAGATGCGGCCAAGATGATCGTTCGACACTTTGCCGAAATAGGCGGCGCGCCCGCCAAGGTTGGCAATGCCTGCCGCCGTGTTGCCGGCCGATCCGCCGGATGCTTCCACGGCCGGGCCCATGTGCGAATAGAGAAGTTCGGCGCGCTCGGCATCAATCAGGTTCATCGCCCCCTTGATGATGCCATGGGCAACCAGAAAGTCATCTTCTGTGCGGGCTATGATGTCGACAATCGCATTGCCGATGGTGAGAACGTCATACTGGCTCAAGGTTCTATTCCACGTTGTTTTCAAACGCGTTGGCCTTAAACGGTTGCCGGGCGGATTAAAAGAGCGCGCACGCGTTTCATTGAACGCTCTTGTCCGGGGATTTGCACAAATCGGCGATGATGCAGCGCCCGCATTCCGGTTTGCGCGCCTTGCAGACATAGCGCCCGTGCAGGATCAGCCAGTGGTGGGCATGGTAGAGATAGGGCTCCGGAATGGCCTTGAGGAGTTTCTGTTCGACCTGATCCGGCGTCTTGCCAGGCGCCAGGCCCAGCCGGTTGGCAAGCCTGAAAATATGCGTGTCCACCGCCATGGTCGGCTGGCCGAACGCCATCGACAACACCACGTTGGCGGTCTTGCGCCCCACGCCCGGCAGTTTCACCAGATCATCGCGCCTGTCTGGCACGATGCTGCCATGGTCGCGGATCAGCGCCTGGCTGAGCGCAATCACATTCCTGGCCTTGTTGCGCCAGAGGCCGATGGTCTTGATGTGGGCGCCGACAGCTTCTTCCCCGAGCGCCAGCATCTTTTCCGGCGTGTCGGCAACGGCGAACAGCGCCCGCGTCGCCTTGTTGACGCCAATGTCCGTCGCCTGCGCCGACAAGACCACCGCCACCAGCAGCGTGAAGGCATTGACATGCTCCAGTTCGCCCTTCGGCTCGGGATTTGCCTGCTTGAACCGCTCGAATATCGCCGCCACCTCGGCGCGCGAATAGAGCGGTTTGGCAGCTGTTTTTTTGGTCAGGGGCTTTTCAGACGGCATCTGAGGCCTATACTCATTTCTCATGGACACCGCCAACCCGGA
>JBAVTG010000249.1:0-17114 GCA_049696015.1 Rhizobiaceae bacterium
GTCGGGGCATTTGGACCTTGACGTCTACTTCCGCCTTCTTGCGACGGATCTGGGCGTCGACTATGCGCAAAGTGTCGAAAGTTCGCGGATCATCGGCGATTTGACCTCAGCGCATTTCAGGCCCGGGCGCACTGTCCAGATGTGCTGCCGTCACGCCGATGGCATGCTCGTCCTCTACATGTCTCCTGACCTGACAAGTGAACGGCAGCTCTTGCGTATTTTCGAAAGAAGGCCGGAAATGCGTGCGCGCTTCCGGATCATGGAGCCGTCTTTGATCCTCGGCGCGATAGGCGACAAGCTCCGCAGCAAGGACGTTGCCGCTGCTGTCAACAAGCTGCATGATAAACACCGGCACCTTTCGGCGAAAGAAACTCTGACAGCGACGCAAGCCTTTGCGTTGGGTTGTTTCTGTGTTGCGCTGCCAGTTCTCCTGGTTCTTGCATTCTGGGAAACGCTGCTGGCAATCCATGTATTGGCGACTTTCGCCTTTGCGTTAGCCACCACAATCAGGCTGGCGGCCTTTGTTCACCTTTGGAAGAAAAAGCCCGTCGTCGACTATCCAGACGAACCGTTGGGTCCATTCCCGACCTACTCAATCCTCGTCGCCCTGCACAAGGAAGCGGCGGTCGCTTCGCAAATCGTCAGGTCAATGTCCCGGCTTGACTGGCCTGTTTCAAGGCTTGAGGTTTTCTATGTATGTGAAGAAGGGGACTCGCAGACCCTCGATGCCCTCGCACGCATTCGCATGCCGCCATCGCACAACATCATCAAGGTGCCCGCAGCGGCGCCAATGACAAAACCCAAGGCGCTCAATTTTGCGCTTGAACGGTGCAACGGCGATTTCGTCGTCATCTACGACGCGGAAGACAGGCCACATCCGCAACAACTGCGGCAGGCCTGGAGCAAATTCAGGCAGGCAGGCGAAGACCTTGCCTGTCTCCAAGCGCCACTGCTCGTGACGAACATGCATCAGGGCTGGTTACCGCGCATGTTCGCCTTCGAATATGCCAGCCATTTCTACGGGCTTCTCCCATACCTCGCACACCAGGGAACGCCGTTGCCGCTCGGCGGGACATCCAACCACTTCCGGCGCGATGCATTGGAAAAGGTGATGGCTTGGGACCCATATAATGTGACGGAAGATGCGGATCTGGGAATTCGTTTTTACAGGTTCGGATACCGCTGCTCCGTGATTAATTTGCCGACGCTGGAAGATGCGCCAACATCACTGAAGCAATGGATACCGCAGAGAACCCGATGGATTAAAGGCTGGATACAAACATTGCTTGTTCACAATCGAAGAAATATAAGATTTTTGAACCAAATTGGCAAATATAATTTCCTTCTTTTTCAGATATTGATGATAGGATTTGTCTTTTCGCCTCTTTTGTATGGAATTTCACTGATCGAATTTTCATTTTTGATCGCGGTTGAATATGAATATAGTAGCTCTCAAAAGATTATATTAATTTTGGATTGCATCGTATTTGTTGTTGGTCACATTGCCCATATCTTGCTTTCGACCTTGGCATGGCGGCGCGCGCAAAATCAGTCCGCAACAATAGGCATGTGCGTATCGCTGCCTGCCTATTGGGTTTTGGGGACATTTGCTGCATGGCGCGCGGTCTGGAAACTCATCCGCGCACCATTTGAGTGGGAAAAAACTGACCACAGTCCGGTCCTTCGGCTGCGCAATCCAGAAATTGAAAGTTAGGCCTTACGTGCTGGCCAGTCCGGCAACATCGCGAACGATGATTTTGTCATCGGTTTTGCCTATGACGGACAAATCCTTGCCGTCATAATTCACATTCAGCAACACATGGCGTATTGTTTCCAAACGGGCGCGGCGCTTGTCATTCGAGCGCACGATTGTCCACGGACCGGCTTTGGTATGCGTGCGCTTGAGCATTACATCGCGCATGCCAGTGTAGTCGTTCCATTTGGTCAGCCCTGCGACATCGATGGGTGAAAACTTCCAGTGCCGAAGCTTGCTGTGCCGCCGCTCATGAAACCGCTTGAGTTGCATTGTACGGCCAAGATCCAGCCAGATTTTGAAAAGGTGAATGCCGTCGCTGACAAGCATCTTTTCGAAGTTTGGCGCCTCTTCAAGAAATTCCTCGTGCTGGGCAGGTGTGCAAAACCCCATCACCGGTTCGACGCCAGCGCGATTGTACCAAGAGCGGTCAAATGTAACGAATTCGCCTGCAGTGGGCATTTGGGCAGCGTAACGTTGGAAGTACCACTGACCACGCTCCGTATCGCTCGGCTTGGGAAGCGCCACATTGCGCGCAGTGCGCGGATTCATGTTTTCGCGGATCGCATTTATCGTGCCGCCTTTGCCAGCTGCATCACGCCCTTCAAAAACGATGACAACCCGGGCCTTTGTCGCCAGTTGCCATTCCTGCAGCTTCACCAGTTCAATCTGAAGGTTTTCCAACTCATTCAAATATTCCTTCTCATCCTTTTTCTTGGCGTAGGGGAAACCGCCGGATGTCAGAGCAGTGTCCTCCACCCATGATGGAAGCATCGGATCGTCAATGTCAAAAATATAGGTCTTGCCGAGATATTCGATGGGAACCGGCGCCTTTACTGCAGGTGATGTTGTTGGCATCGCAGCTTTTGCTATTACGGGTGAAGCGTTGGCCCTGGCAACAATGCCGCTTTTTGAGTGGGCATTTTTTCCGGTCTTTTTCTCGGCTTTTTTTGCCATAGCATCACCTTGGGTCTGTTTCGCCAACCATGCTATGGGGCGTTGCAACCAACGTCCAGACCCAAATTGATCAGCATGCGGGCAGGACTGACTTGACGAGGTTTTGACATGCCGGAACCCGGGTTTGCCGATCTGCTCGAAGCCATCCCGTTGGCAGCGTTTGTCGTTGACCCCGCGATCCGGTTGATCAGCGCCAATGCAGCAGCGCGCGTTTTGTTCGGCAACTTGCCCAAGGGAACTCTGCTCTTCATGAAGTTTCGGGAGCCTGAGCTGAAATCAGCGATTGCCGCAGCGATCGAAGATGGCAAGCCGCGCCATATGGAAATCCATGAAAAAGTGCCAATCGAACGCTGGTTTCGGGTCGATATCACCCCAATGAAACAAGATGATAGGGCCAATGCATGTCTGCTGCTCTTTCGAGATACGTCCGAGTCGCGAAACATCGACAGGATGCGCACCGACTTTGTCGCCAACGCGAGCCATGAATTGCGAACGCCGCTGGCTTCGCTATCCGGGTTTATCGAGACGCTGAGAGGCCCTGCAAAAGATGATCAAAGGGCCAGGGAGCGGTTTTTGACAATCATGCAGGAGCAAGCCAGCCGGATGTCGCGTCTCATTGATGACTTGCTTTCCCTGTCACGTTTGGAAATGCGCCCATTTGCGGAAATGACCGCCGAAATTGATCTGGCCGACATTGCCCGTGAAGTAATTGATGCATTGGGGCCGATGGCGCAGGAAGGTGGTGTTGACCTCAAGCTGGAAACAGATGGCGATACGTCGATCATGGGCATTCGTGATGAAATGGTCGAAGTTGTGGAGAATCTCGTCGAAAATGCCATCAAGTACGGCAAGTCAGGCAAGAAAGTCGTGATCGGCGTAAAGGCGCGAAAGATCCCGGGAGATGTCGTGCTTTCTGTTCGGGATTTTGGCCAAGGCATCGATCCGTCACATGTGCCGCGGCTGACCGAGCGGTTTTACCGCGCGGATGCCGGCAACCAGCCTTCAGCGAAGGGCACAGGCCTTGGGCTTTCGATTGTCAAGCACATCTTGTCACGCCACCAGGCGCATCTGACGATCCAATCTGTCCCGGGCGAGGGTGCGACATTTGTCGCATATTTCCGCAAATCCGGATGAAAGCGCCTCTAGTGCGAACATTCTATAATAAATACAATGGCATAGACTGTCATATAATTGTCTCTAAACTGACATAATCCTTTGGCTGCAGCACTTTAGACAAGACGCAGACGGGTTCATAAAGAGCCGTCCTGATCAAGAAGCCTCACAGGGAGTTTGTTATGAGAGTTCTCAATCTCGCAGCCGCCGTATTTCTCGGTGCTACAGCATTCGCAACGGTTGCCCAAGCCCGCGACCAGATCCGTATTGTCGGCTCGTCGACCGTCTATCCGTTCACAACCGCTGTTGCCGAAGCATTCGGCAAGGCTTCCGGCAAGACGCCGGTTGTTGAATCCACAGGCACTGGCGGCGGCATGAAGCTGTTCTGCGCCGGCGTCGGTGAAGAACATCCGGATTTCACCAATGCGTCGCGTCGCATCAAAAAGAGCGAAGCAGAAGATTGCGCCAAGAATGGAATTGGTGAAATTGTTGAAATCAAAGTTGGTTTTGACGGCCTGACCGTTGCCCAGTCAAAGGAAGCTGGTGACGTCAAACTGACCAAAACCCAGATCTTCCTGGCGCTTGCGAAGGAAATCCCGGGTGCCGACGGCAAGCTCGCCGCCAACCCGTACAAGATGTGGAATGAAATTGACCCGGCGCTTCCCGCCACGAAGATCGAAGTGCTCGGCCCCCCTCCGACATCCGGCACGCGCGACTCCTTCGCCGAACTGGTGATGGAAAAGGGCGCTGAAGGCATTGAGACACTTGCCGCACTCAAGAAGGCAGACGCCAAAGCTTTCGAGAAGGTATGGAAGTCGGTTCGTGAAGACGGCGCTTATGTGGAAGCTGGCGAGAACGACAATTTGATCGTCCAAAAGCTCCAGGCCAACAAAGACGCCTTCGGCATCTTCGGCTTCTCGTTCCTCGAAGAAAACGCTTCGACCATCAAGGGCGCCGAAATCGACGGAACCATTCCGACATATGAATCGATCGCATCTGGCGACTACAAGGTGTCACGTCCGCTGTTCATCTACGCCAAGAAGGCGCATATCGGAACGATTCCGGGCATGGCCGAATTCATGGCGGAATACGTGTCTGATGCTGCGCTAGGCGAAGATGGCTATCTGGCTGAAAAAGGTCTCGTGACACTTCCTGCCGACCAGCTCAAGGCGGTCAAGGATACAGTTGCCAGCCAGGCTGCGATGAAAACCGACGAATTGAGCTAAGCCTGTTGCGCATTGCAGGGTGGCCGCGGATGTACCGGCCACCCTGTATCATATGCTACTCTTTGAGTTTCCATAAGGCGCGGCAAGTGTTGTAGGAGTAGATGATGTTGGTCTTTTTATCCGGCTTGGCGATCCTATTTCTTGCCGCCTACTTAGTTGGCCGGACGCGCGCATTTTCGCTGACCGGCCAGACATCAGACCTCCACTCTCTTCCATTTTATCACGGCGCATGGACGGCGCTGTCGTCATTTGTTCCTGCTGCGCTGATTTTCGCTGCCGGAGCTGCTTTTCAATTACCATACGCCAACTATGCCGGACTTTTAGCCGGCTTGGTTGGCGGTGCCTTTGCCTTCACCCGAATTGCTCCGGAATTCCGCGCCCGCAACGCAGTTGAGCGTTTTGTGCTGACTTTTCTGGCGCTATGTTCAGGTATCGCGGTTCTGACGACAATTGGCATAATCCTGTCAGTGTTGTTCGAATCCATTCTCTTTTTCCGTCAAGTGTCACCATTTTCCTTACTCTTTGGAACACAGTGGTCGCCGACGTCCGACCCGCCATCTTTCGGTTTTCTGCCGCTGTTGGCTGGCACATTGCTGATCACGCTGATTGCGATCATTGTTGCCGGTCCGATCGGCCTGTTTGCGGCAATCTACATGGCCGAATATGCAGGTCCCAAGGTGCGCGATTGGTCTAAGCCGATCCTCGAACTGCTTGCCGGCGTTCCGACGGTCGTGCTTGGTTTTTTTGCTGCGCTCACGGTCGCTCCGCTGATACGCGGCTGGGGTTAATCGCTTGGATTGTCTGTCGCATCTGAATCCGCGCTTGCCGCAGGGCTTGTCATGGGCATGATGATTGTTCCGCTGATCTCGTCCTTGTCCGACGATGTGATTAATGCAGTGCCGCAGTCGTTGCGCGATGGCTCCTATGCGCTTGGTGCAACGAAATCCGAGACGATCAAGAAAGTGGTTTTGCCGGCAGCCTTGCCAGGCATCGTATCGGCATTCATCCTCGCTTTTTCCCGCGCCATCGGGGAAACCATGATCGTGGTCATGGCGGCGGGGCTGGCGGCAAACCTCTCGTTCAATCCGCTGGAAGCGGTGACAACAATCACTGTTCAGATCGCCACACTGCTTGTCGGCGACCAGGAATTCGACTCGGCCAAAACCTTGTCTGCATTCGCGCTCGGGCTGGTGCTTTTCGTCATCACGCTCATTTTGAATTACATCGCGCTGCGCGTTGTCCAGAAATATCGGGAACAATATGACTGAGTTCGCTGTGCCACACTCGCAGGCAGCAAGGGCAGCAAGGCCCGATCTCATTGCCAAGCGCTATCGCACTGAGCGCCGGTTCCGTGCCTATGGTTTGGCTGCGCTGGCGGTAACGGCCGCGTTCCTGATTTTCCTTGTCGCCGATATTGTCATCAAAGCGATTCCGGCTTTCACCGAATCGACACTTACCCTTCCTGTGGAACTTTCGGCTGGCGCTTTTGATCCCGCCAAACCGGCAGCCGGGGACTATAACGGACTGGCCAAAGAAGCGTTGAAACGCGCGATCCCGTCAATGGCCGGAAGGACGGACCGGAAGGCGCTTCTGGGTCTTCTGTCTTCAGGCGCCGGCGATGACCTTCGAAACGCTGTTGTCGCCAATCCATCCATGATCGGTCAGAAGGTTGAAACTGCGTTTCTGCTTGGCGCTGATGCAGATCTGTATCTCAAAGGCCTTCAGACCGGCACGCAAATCACACCGGGCGACAGGCCGTTGACGATCGCCAAATCCGGTGAATCTTATGGTGTTGCCGGAATAGATGCTGCCCCGGGTACCATCATCCGCGTTTTCGACGGCGCTTTGCGTGTCAAAGAGGCGGCCAATGGTATTCTGGCTGCGGAGACCATTATTCCGCTGAACGGCGAAGGTGTTATCGCCGAAGGCCAGTGGTCCAAAGTCGTTTTCGAAAAGGCCGAGGCAGACCGGCGGATATCCGATAAGCAGGCGCTTGTGCTTGAGACACTGAAAGACAAAGGCCTGGTCAAAAGCCAGATTGCCTGGCGCTTCCTAACGACAGGCGACTCGCGCGAACCGGAGCTTGCCGGCATTCGCGGCGCTCTGACCGGGTCGATGCTCACCATTTTGGTGACGCTTTTGATCAGCCTTCCGATCGGTATTGCCGGTGCAGTATATCTGGAAGAATTTGCCCGCAAAGGCCGGTTCACCGACCTGATTGAAGTCAACATCAACAATCTCGCTGCCGTTCCGTCGATCATTTTTGGATTGTTGGGGCTGGCTGTGTTCCTTGGGTATTTCGGCATGCCGCGGTCAGCTCCATTGGTCGGTGGTTTGGTGTTGGCGCTGTTGGTGTTGCCAACCATCATTATCGCCACACGAGCCGCATTGCGCTCCGTGCCGCCCTCTATCAAGGAGGCGGCGCTCGGAGTCGGGGCGTCACACCAGCAGGCCGTTTTCCATCACGTGTTGCCGCTGGCGGTGCCGGGAATACTGACAGGAACAATCCTTGCAGTCGCCCGCGCCTTTGGTGAAACAGCACCGCTTTTGATGATCGGCATGGTAGCTTTCATCGTCGATATCCCCAAAGGCCTCACCGATGCAGCGACACTCCTGCCAGTGCAGATATTCTTGTGGTCAGATTTGCCGGAAGCCGGATTTAAAGCCCGCACGTCTGCGGCGATCATTCTCTTGATGTGCGTGCTGTTCCTGCTGAACGGACTTGCCATCTATCTTCGCAAACGATTTGAGCGCCGCTGGTAGACAGCGGCCGAGAGGGCAACATGAACAGCGCTATCGCAAAAAAAACAAAAATATCCGCACAGCACGTCGATGTGTTCTACGGCGACAAGCATGCGATCAAGGATCTGTCGATCACCATTCCGGAGAAATCCGTTTCGGCCTTCATCGGCCCTTCCGGGTGCGGAAAGTCGACGTTCTTGCGCACGATCAACCGAATGAACGACACAATCCCGACCTGCCGGGTAACCGGCAAGATCGAGATTGACGAAAAGGACATCTATGATCCAGCGCTCGATGTGGTTCAGTTGCGCGCCAATGTCGGCATGGTTTTCCAAAAGCCGAACCCGTTTCCAAAGTCGATCTACGAAAACGTAGCCTATGGCCCGCGCATTCATGGTTTGATCAGCACCAAGGACGATGCAGACAGCGTGGTCGAGGCAAGCCTTCGCAAGGCGGGATTATGGGAAGAAGTCAAAGACCGCCTCTCCCATTCCGGAACAAGCTTGTCAGGCGGCCAGCAGCAGCGCCTGTGCATTGCCCGCGCCATTGCCGTGAACCCGGAAATCATCTTGATGGATGAGCCGTGCTCGGCGCTGGACCCGATTGCAACGGCAAGAGTCGAAGAGTTGATCGACGATTTGCGGGAGAATTTCACAATCGTCATTGTGACCCACTCCATGCAGCAAGCCGCACGTGTTTCACAGCGCACGGCGATGTTTCACTTGGGTGTCCTGGTCGAGGAAGGTCCGACGGAGAAAATGTTCTCCAATCCCGATGACAAGCGGACGCAAGACTACATCACCGGGCGCTTCGGCTGAGTGCTGGCAAAAAGGATCAAAGACATGCAGGATCAACACACAGTCCGCGCCTTCGACAAGGACCTCAACTATCTGGTCACGACAATCGCCGAGATGGGCGGCCATGCCGAGCGCATGATCGAAAACTCGGTGCGGGCGCTGACCAAGGGCGATTCAAAACTGGCGCAAGCGGTGATTGCAGACGACAAATTTTTGGATGCTTCCCAGCGCGATGTTGACGAAAAGGCGATAATGACAATTGCCCGCCGCCAGCCGATGGCAATTGATCTGCGCGAAATCATTGGTTCGATCCGGATCTCCAATGACCTCGAGCGTATCGGCGACATGGGCAAGAATATTGCCAAGCGCTCGTTTGCGGTGGCGGAAAGCCGCCATCCAACCAAACTGTACCGCAGCATTGAAGCACTCTCCGAGTTGACGCTTACACAGCTCAAGGATGTGCTGGACGCCTATGCGTCGCGCTCTGTCGAGCGGCTCAATCAGGTGCGTGATCGCGACGATGAAATCGACGCGCTTTACACCTCGCTGTTTCGCGAGCTGTTGACATACATGATGGAAGATCCGCGTAACATCACAGCCTGCACGCATCTTCTGTTCTGCGCCAAAAACCTCGAACGCGTAGGCGATCACGCAACCAACATTGCTGAAACCGTATTTTACATTGTCACTGGCAATCAGTTGACCGCCGACCGCCCGACAGACGATTCCAGCCACGAACTCAAGGCCGAGAAACAGCCATGAGCGGCAAGCGGGCGTCGACAGGCAGCAGGAGCTTCGCCCCGTGTATCGGTGTGGTCGAGGATGAAGATGCGCTGGCAGAGCTCTTGCGGTACAATCTTGAAGCAGAAGGCTACAAGGTCGATGCCTATGCCCGTGGGGATGAGGCGGAAACCGGTCTTCGCGAGCAGGCGCCAGACCTGATACTGCTGGATTGGATGCTGCCCGGTCTGTCGGGAATTGAACTATGCCGACGCCTGCGGGCATGGCCTGAGACGCGTAAAGTGCCGGTGATCATGCTGACGGCGCGCGGGGAGGAAAGCGAACGCGTGCGCGGATTGGAAACGGGCGCGGACGACTATGTGGTCAAGCCGTTCTCAATACCGGAACTGATGGCGCGGGTGAAAGCGCTGCTGCGCCGTGTCAAACCGGAAACCGTTTCGACCGTCTTGCAAGTTGCTGACATCGAACTTGACCGTGAAACGCACCGGGTGCGCCGAGAAGGCCGGGAGTTGAAAGTCGGACCGACGGAATACCGCTTGCTGGAATTCTTCATGCAGGCGCCAGGTCGGGTCTATTCCCGCACGCAGTTGCTCGACAGCGTATGGGGCCAGGATATCTATGTCGATGACCGCACAGTCGATGTGCATATCGGCCGATTGCGCAAGGCAATCAACCGGGGGCGCGAGAAAGATCCGATAAGGACAGTGCGCGGCGCCGGATATTCGATGGAACCGGATTAAGGCTAACGTGCCCGCCGGCGGTCAGATGCCGGCTGATAGGCAAGCTTTGCGTGGAATTGGCAATACGGCCCGGCATCGCCCGACTCATGACCGCAAAATGCAAAATCCTGCGCCATTGGATCGCCGAGCGGCCATTTGCAGGTACGCTCCGAAAGCTCAACAAGCTTGATGCGTTTGGGTTCCGGTGCAACAAGTGCAGGAACAAACTCCAAGACAGTCGCCGAAACGGCATGAATGTCATAATCAGCCTTCAAGGCAGCCGATCCGACCGAATGCGTGTGGGACGATACACGTGAAGACGAACCAGACGAGCGCGGACCCGATGTTGCGCTGCGGGTTGTTGTTCCCGAAGATACCGGCTTTTTCGCCCGGGGCTGTGTTGACGTCTGCTTGCCGCGTCCGCTGAGCTTCAGCCGGTGCACTTTGCCGATAACAGCGTTACGGCTGACGCCACCCATCTGCGCTGCGATCTGACTGGCGCTGAGCCCTTCAGTCCAGAGCTTGCGCAACAATTCAACCCGTTCATCCGTCCAGTTCATACAATCCATCTCCGGCTATCGCTGCGAGTCCGAATCCCTCTTCGCCAGCCGACAATGCCGACCGCGAAACACAACATCTACAAAAGGACTGGGACCGCCACGCGATATATAGTTCTTGTTAAGTGCAAACTACAATTATTGGTGACTCCCTTTCAAGAGTCAGCCTTACTCCGGAATCACCTTTTTGAGGTTTTCCCCAGTTTGTCTTGAAACATTGCGGAAAAGCCGCCTGCGCCGTGGTTTCCAATCTTCATGACCAACATGTACGCCTAGTTTGCCCCGGTTTGTTGACTTTCTGAAGGCAAAACATGATATTGTGCCAAAGGGCCGCCGAGGAAGCGGTCCTTTGCTTTTTTGTCAGGCGGCGCTTCCGCCATAAATCCGGGTTGGCGGCCGCGACGATGAATGCTCCAAATTCAAGTCTTTATGGGACTTTTGCCCGCGCCAAACTGCGGTTCGTCAAGGGCGAAGGCAGCTGGCTGATTGACGAAAAAGGCAATCGGTATCTCGATTTTGCCGCCGGAATTGCGGTCAATTCGCTTGGGCATTCGCATCCCAGACTGGTTGAGGCACTGAAATCCCAGGCCGAAAACCTCTGGCATGTTTCAAACCTCTATGAAGTTCCCGGCCAGGAAGAGCTGGCTGACAGGCTGACGCGCACGACATTTGCCGACAAGGTGTTTTTCACCAACTCCGGCGCCGAGGCGCTCGAGTGCGCGATCAAGACTGCGCGGCGCTATCAATATGTATCTGGCCACCCCGAGCGCTACCGCATTATCACCATGGAAGGCGCTTTTCACGGCCGAACCCTGGCAACAATTGCTGCGGGCGGGCAGGCAAAGTATCTGGAAGGATTTGGCCCAAAGGTCGATGGCTTCGATCAGGTTCCATTTGGCGATATGGAGGCGGTCAAGACAGCAATTGTCCCAGAAACGGCCGGAATTCTTGTTGAGCCGGTTCAGGGCGAGGGTGGCATCCGGCCGCTTGAAGTTGAGAAATTGCGGCAACTCCGCGAACTCTGCGACGACAATGGCCTGCTGCTCATTCTGGACGAAGTGCAATGCGGCACTGGCCGGACTGGAAAATTGTTCGCGCATGAATGGGCGGGGATCACACCGGACATACTGGCTGTTGCCAAGGGCATAGGCGGCGGCTTTCCGCTTGGCGCCTGTCTGGCAACCGATGAAGCCGCCAAGGGCATGACGCCGGGGACACACGGCACCACCTATGGCGGCAATCCTCTGGCCATGGCGGTTGGCAATGCTGTGATGGCGGTTGTGTGTGATCAAGAATTCCTTGACCATGTTAGCGATATGGCAAACCAATTGAAGCAAGGTTTGGCCGGTATCGTTGATCGCTATCCGGATGTGTTCGCCGATGTCCGCGGTCTTGGACTGCTCGCTGGTCTCAAATGCGTTGTCCCTAATGGCGACGTCATGAACCGGCTGCGCGACCACAATGTGCTGACTGTCGTGGCTGGTGACAATGCGCTGCGCTTGATCCCGCCGCTGACGGTCAATGCAGACGAAATCCGGCTGGCGTTGTCAACGATCGAGACTGTTGCCAGGGAAATCCGCGCTGACGCCAGCCGCAAGGCCGGCTGAGCAGCGCCAGAAAGAAGAAATCAAGTATCGTGCGCCATTTCACAGATCTTTCTGCCGTTTCTGCATTGGACCTCAAAGGCATGCTGTCAAATGCCAAGCGGCTGAAGGCATTGCAAAAATCAGGCAATCCGGAAAAGCCACTTGCTGGCAAAGTGCTGGCGATGATTTTCGACAAGCCCTCAACCAGGACCCGGGTGTCATTTGATGTGGGCATGCGCCAGCTCGGCGGCGAGACGATCATGCTGACGGGGTCGGAGATGCAACTCGGGCGTTCCGAAACAATAGCCGACACGGCCAAGGTTTTGTCGCGCTATGTGGATATCATCATGATCCGCACGACCGATCATCGCAGGATGCAGGAACTGGCCGAGTATGCGACGGTCCCGGTGATCAACGGACTGACGGATGACACGCATCCCTGCCAGATCATGGCCGATGTGATGACTTTTGAGGAACATCGCGGGCCGGTGGCCGGCAAGACCTTCGCCTGGATGGGAGACGGCAACAATGTGTTGCACTCGATGATGGAAGGCGCGGCGCGCTTCGGGTTCAACATGAACCTGGCGGTGCCAGAAGGCTCGGAGCCACAGGCCAAATATGTCAACTGGGCCCGCGCAAATGGCGCGTCAATCCATATGACTCACGACCCGATTGAGGGCGCATCCAACGCTGACTGCATTGTCACCGACTGTTGGGTGTCGATGGGACAGGAAGCAAAGGCACGTGGACACAATGTGTTTCTGCCCTATCAAGTCAATGACGGGCTAATGGCGCATGCGGCAAAAGATGCGCTGTTCATGCACTGCCTGCCGGCCCATCGCGGCGAAGAGGTAACCGACAGCGTAATGGACGGCCCGCAATCGGTCGTATTTGACGAAGCTGAGAACCGGTTGCATGCACAAAAGGCAATTATGACCTGGTGCCTTGGAATGGCCGGCTGACATGATTGATTTAAAATCGCCATTGTCGCCGGCAGGCGATGACGCCGTTGTTCCATTCCAGATCGACGCGCTCGATGCAAGAGGACGCGCCGTGCAACTCAGCGGTGTTTTGGATGGCATACTTGGCCGGCACAATTATCCAGAGCCGGTAGCCCACCTTGTTGCCGAAACAGTCGTTTTGGCGGTCATACTTGGCACTTCGCTCAAGTTCGACGGAAAATTCATCATGCAAACCAAATCCGACGGTCCGGTTGAATTGCTGGTCGCTGATTTTCGCACACCGCACGCAGTGCGCGCCTATGCGCGCTACAATGAAGAGCGCCTTGATGCTGCCGTTGCTGCCGGAAAAACCAGTTCGCAGGATCTTCTCGGCAAGGGCATACTGGCCATGACAGTGGATCAGGGGGAGTACATGCAGCGCTATCAGGGCATCGTCCAGCTTGACGGTTCGTCACTTGAAGAAGTAGCCCGCGCCTATTTCCGCCAGTCGGAGCAGATACCAACCGAAGTTCGTCTTGCCACAGCGCAGATGAAGGTGCGAACCGATGATGGAACCGTGCGCAACAGCTGGCGCGCAGGCGGTTTGATTGTTCAATTCTTGCCTGAATCGACAGCGCGGATGCGCCTGCCCGATATTTCCGGCGGTGATGGCGATCAGGGCGCTTCACATCATGCAGAGGATGACTCATGGGCAGAAGTAAAGGCACTGACCTCTACCATCCAGGCGGCCGAGCTCGTTGACCCCGATGTCGGCGTTGAACGCCTGCTTTATCGGCTGTTCCACGAAAGCGGCGTAAACGCCTACCCGTCCACGCGGGTTTTCGACGAATGTTCCTGCTCGCGTGAAAAAATCCGCTCGGTCTTGTCCGGTTTCACGGCAGAAGAAATCACCAGTTCAATTGAAGATGGGCTGATCAGTGTCGCCTGTGAATTCTGTTCGACAACCCATGTTTTCGATCCAGCCGAGTTTTTGCCGAAGGCCGATTGAAAACTCAGTTCAGTACCCGCTTTGTTTCCGGCATGTCCAGCGAGAAGGCGGGAATATTGACCAGCAATGTCGATCCCTTGTCATCAACCATGGTGTACACGCCTTCCATCGTGCCGGAAGCTGTGCGCAGCGGACAGCCTGAAGTGTATTGAAAACTGTCACCCGGATTGAGGATTGGCTGTTCGCCGACAACACCGGGACCTTTCACCTCCTCGATCCGTCCTGTTTCGTCAACGATGCGCCAGTACCGTGACACCAACTGAACGGTGAGAGGAGAATGATTGACGATTGTGATCCGGTAGGACCAGACATGCCGACCGCTGTCGGCATCAGACTGATCGGCCCGATACCAAGGCTCAGCTGTCACTTCGATGTCATGGGTGACCGCCTGATACAAAATCTCTCAATCCTTGCTCATGATCAGTTTGTTTTGTGTCGCGCTTCAATTCAGGTCAAGTATGACAATTGGCATTGATCTAGGCAAATGGAGAACGATGTGCTGGATGGCGTAGCGCGCAAGGCGATAGACCCGATCCTGGACAGACTGGGCAGCGCTTTGGCCAGATCGGGGGCGACGGCAAATGCCGTTTCGCTCGCCGGGTTTGCGCTCGGCGTCCTGGCCACAATCGCGATTGCGTCGGCTTGGTGGTGGACAGGGGCCGTTCTCATACTGCTCAGCCGCCTGTGTGATGGGCTGGACGGCGTTGTGGCGCGCCAAAAGGGCGCGACCGACTTTGGCGGCTATCTCGACATTGTGCTTGATTTTGCCTTCTACGGGATGATCCCGTTTGCTTTCGCCTTGGCCGATCCGCCACAAAACGCATTGCCTGCTGCAGCGCTCATACTAAGTTTCTATATCAACGGCGCGAGTTTTCTGGCGTACGCAATTCTGGCCGAAAAACACAAACTGACTGAAGTGCCGCGAGGCAAAAAGTCGATCTTTTTCACCACCGGATTGGCTGAAGCCAGCGAGACGCTCGCAGTATTCACTATCGCATGTGTCAAACCGGACTGGTTTCCGGTTTTGGCCTATGGCTTTGCTGCAATCTGCTTCTGGACGGCAGTAAACCGTATCCTGGAAGCCAAATCGAGATTTGGCTGATCAAGCCGCCTTTTCCGCCGCCTTCAGTGCCTGGGCAACATCGTCAAGCAAATCATCGCCATCCTCAAGCCCGAGTGAAACACGCAGCGTGCCGCCGCCGATCCCAAGTTCAGCACGTGCCTCATCGGTGAGGTTTTTATGGGTGGTCGTTGCCGGGTGGGTAATGAGGCTCTTGGCATCACCGAGATTGTTGGAAATCCTGATGATCTGAAGCGCGTTCTCGAAAGCAAAAGCTGCCGTCTTGCCGCCTTTCAGGTCAAAGCAGACCAAAGACGAGCCGCCGGTCATCTGCTTGGAAATGATATCTGCTTGCGGATGATCCTTGCGGCCCGGATACATCACACGCGAGACGGACTTTTGACCGGCCAGAAAGTCCGCAATCAATGTCGCATTTTCGGTCTGCGCCTTGACGCGCAAGGGCAAGGTTTCAAGGCCTTTCAGCAAGATCCAGGCATTGAAGGGCGAAATACCGGGACCGGAATGGCGGTGATACTCGTGCAGGTTCTTGTCGATCCATTCCTTGGACGACAAAACAATGCCGCCAAGGCAACGACCCTGGCCATCAATATGCTTGGTAGCCGAATAGACGACCACATCCGCGCCAAGTTCCAGCGGCTTCTGGAACATCGGCGTTGAAAACACATTGTCGACGACGAGGATTGATCCGGCCGCATGGGCGATTTGCGCAACTGCGGCAATGTCAATGACTTCAAGCGTTGGATTGGTCGGGCTCTCGAGAAAGAACAACTTGGTGCTTGGCTTTATTGCCCGTTGCCATTGGCCAAGGTCGCGCCCGTCCACCAGTGTGCATTCAATGCCGTATTTCGGCGCCAGCGTCTCAACCACCCAACGGCAGGAGCCGAACAGGGCGCGGGCTGCAATGATGTGATCACCCTGCTTCAAGCTGCACAAAACCGCCGCCGTGACTGCTGCCATGCCGGATGTGGTGGCGCGCGCATCTTCGGCGCCTTCAAGCGCACACATGCGCTTTTCAAACATATCAATGGTCGGATTGGCATAGCGCGAATAGATGAAGCCCGGCTCATCGCCCTTGAAGCGCGCTTCCGCCGCTTCGGCGCTGTCGTAGACAAAGCCTTGCGTCAGAAACAGGGCCTCGGACGTTTCGCCGAATTGCGAGCGCACTGTGCCGCCATGCACCATCTGCGTTGCAGGACGCCAATTTTTCACATTTGCCATTGCGCTCACCTCAATAAAAAACCGGCCCTGCCAAGCGCATAGGACCGGTTTCCACACGGTCCTTTAGCTACTTGTTTAAAGTGGCTGCAAGCCGACCGGCCAAATCACCACTGGAATGGGCTGTGCATTACGCGCTTCGCAGCCTTGCGTCAATCAAAGCGGCGTTTAAGGAGAAGGAAAATGGGAGAAGTTATGGGCGAGCGCTCATCCGGTATTCTGGCTGACCATCATATTCACGCGCTGTTTACGTCCGGCGCGTTGAAATCATCGCGGGCGCTCGACACCGACCAGATACAACCGGCCTCGCTGGATCTTCGCCTTGGCGCCAAGGCATATCGTGTCCGCGCTTCATTCATGCCTGGTCCGAATAAAACCGTCATGGACAAGCTTGAACAGCTCAAGTTGCATGAAATAGATTTGACGGACGGCGCAGTGCTCGAAACGGGATGCGTCTATGTTGTGCCGCTGCTCGAGAGTTTGGCGCTGACGGGTGATTTGGCTGGCTCAGCCAACCCGAAAAGCTCCACCGGGCGGCTGGATATATTCACCCGGATCATCTCAGACCGGGCGCAGGAATTCGACAAGATCCCCGCCGGCTATACTGGACCGTTGTACATCGAAGTTTCGCCGCGCACATTTCCGATTGTTGTGCGCCACGGCTCCCGCCTCAGCCA
>JBAVTG010000250.1:0-10546 GCA_049696015.1 Rhizobiaceae bacterium
GGACCGTTCGTTTCGTCCCATTCGACCGGGCGTGCAATCAGGCCGCCGTCCTTGTCCCGTGCAAACACATCCAGCGCGCAAACCGGCGGCAATCCACCCGGCGCAATCAGCCGCGAGCCTTCCTTGCGCAACGCGCCTTCCGCCGCCAGCTCCCGCAGCATGGCCTTGAGGATTACGCGGTCATCGCCCTTGATGCCGAAGGATTTGGCGATGTCGCGCTTGGTCGATTCGCCAGGATTGTTGCGCAACCATTCCAACAGTGTTTCGCGGTCTGGCAGTTCGCCATGGCGCACACGCGGTCCTGAGCCGGATTTCACCGGTCCGCCCCTGCCGCCTGGAATGCGCTTTGCCACGATTTATGCCTTTTTGGCTTTCGGTTTCGCCTTTGATTTGGCTGCAGCCTTTGGCTTTGCCGCCGCTTTCGGCTTTGCTGAGCGGGCAGGCTTTTTGCCCGGCGATTTGCCGGCCTTTTCGGCAATCAACACCAGCGCTTCTTCCAGCGTCACCGACAGCGGGTCTTTCCCCTTCGGCAGCGTCGCATTGGTTTTGCCATGGTTGACATAAGCGCCATATTTGCCGTCGCGCACGGTGATCGGCTGTTTGTCATCTGGATGTTCGCCAAGCGCCATTAGCGCCGCTGGTGTGCCACCACGCCCTGGCCCTTTAGCCTGCTTTTCGGCAAGCACAGTCACGGCGCGGTTGAGGCCGATGGAGAACACTTCTTCGATCGATTCGACGTTGGCGAATGTGCCGTCGTGCGTGACATAGGGGCCATAGCGGCCGATCCCGGCGGAAATCATCTTGCCGGATTCAGGATGCTGGCCAATGTCGCGCGGCAAGGACAGCAGCGCCAATGCCTTTTCATGATCCGTGTTGTCGACGGTCCAGCCCTTGGGCAGGGACGCCCGCTTGGCTTCCTTGCCATCGCCGCGCTGGATGTAAGGACCAAATCGGCCGGATCGGATGGTGATTTCTTCAGACGTGAATGGATCAACACCAAGCACCTTTGGCTCGTCGCCTTGCGAAGTGCTGCCGTCCGTGCCGCCAGATTCGGCGCTGAGCTGCTTGGTGTAGTTGCAGTCCGGATAGTTGGAGCAGCCGACAAACGCGCCGAATTTGCCGAGCTTCAGCGACAGATTGCCGACGCCGCACTTGGGGCAAATGCGTGGATTTGATCCATCAGCACGGGCGGGGAAGGCAAGCGGCGCCAAATCCTCGTTCAGCGCGTCGAGCACATCGCCAACCCGCAGGTCCTTGATATCCTCGACCGCTGCCGAGAAATCGCGCCAGAAATCGCGCAGGACAACTTTGTAGTCGAGCTTGCCGTCCGAAATTTCGTCGAGTTTTTCCTCAAGCGAAGCGGTAAAATCATATTCGACATAGCGCTTGAAAAAGCTTTCGAGGAACGCCGTGACAATGCGGCCTTTGGAATCCGGGATCAGCTTGCGTTTCTCGACCTTGACATACTCCCGCTCAACCAATGTCTTCAGAGTCGAGGCATAGGTGGAAGGCCGGCCAATGCCGAGTTCTTCCATGCGCTTGATCAGCGAAGCTTCCGAATAACGCGGCGGCGGTTCGGTCGAATGCTGCGTCGCTTCGACAGTGCGCTTTTCCTGGCTCTCGTTTGCGCGGATTTCCGGAAGGCGGGCAGATTCTTCGTCCTCTTCCTCTTCCTCGCGGTGGTCTGTATACGCTGCAAGAAACCCATCGAAGCGCACGACAGTGCCGACCGCGCGCAAAACCGCCGTCTTGCCGCCATTGGCAGCTTCGATCTCCGCCGTAGTGCGCTCCATTTCTGCGCTCTGCATCTGCGAGGCGACAGCGCGCTTCCAGATCAAGTCGTAGAGCTTGGCCATGTCGTCATCAAGAAATTTGCGCATCTCCTTGGGATTGCGCAAGAAATCTGTCGGGCGAATGGCTTCGTGCGCTTCTTGTGCGTTCTTGGCCTTGTTGGTGAAGTGGCGCGGCTTTTCAGGAACGTACGGCGCGCCAAACTCGGAGCCAATCATCTGGCGGGCGGCGTCGATCGCTTCCGGCGCCATCTGCACGCCGTCGGTTCGCATATAGGTGATCAGACCAACCGTCTCGCCGCCAATGTCGATGCCCTCATAGAGTTTCTGGGCAATTTGCATGGTGCGGTTGGGCGAATAGCCAAGTTTGCCCGATGCAGCCTGCTGCAATGTCGAGGTGGTGAATGGTGGCCCGGGTGTGCGCTTGACCGGCTTGGCCTCGACAGACAGCGCCTTGTACGACGCGCTATCCAGCATTGTCTTGATCGAACCTGCCTGTTCGGCATTGCCGATATCGAGTTTGCCAAGTTTCTTGCCTTCGTAGGCGACCAAGCGGGCAATGTACTGATCGTTGCGCGGAGTCGTCAGTGTGGCGGCAATCTGCCAGTATTCTTCGCGCACAAAGCGCTCGATTTCACCTTCGCGGTCACAGACCAGCCGCAGCGCCACCGATTGGACGCGGCCAGCCGAGCGCGTGCCCGGCAGTTTGCGCCACAAGACAGGCGAGAGCGTGAAACCGACCAGATAATCCAGCGCGCGCCGGGCAAGATAGGCTTCGACCAGTGGTTGGTCAATCTCGCGCGGCGCTGCCATCGCGTCAGTAACCGACTTCTTGGTGATCGCGTTGAACACAACACGCTGCACTGGCTTGGAGCCAACCGCCTTCTTTTGCCGCAGCACATCCAGCACATGCCAGGAAATCGCCTCGCCTTCACGGTCTGGATCTGTTGCCAGAATGAGGCCGTCGGCCTCCTTTAGATATTTGGCGATCTCCGTCAGCCGCTTGCCGGATGCACTGTCGACTTCCCAAGCCATCAGGAAATCCTGATCGGGCAGCACCGAGCCATCCTTGGCAGGCAGATCGCGCACATGGCCAAACGAGGCCAGCACCTTGTAGCCGGGCCCGAGGTACTTGTTGATGGTCTTCGCCTTGGCCGGCGATTCGACAATAACGACTTGCATATGAGGTTTCTGGCGCCAGTGTGGCGTCTGTCCGTTGATTTCGTGAGGCGTTGACATGGACAGTCAAAGCGCCGGGGTCAAGTGCCAAGTCGAAAGCAGGTGCAAGACAAAACTTTTCATATCTGCGGTTGCAAGGATTTAGAAAAGCAACTATAGATTTATTACCGCCAGAAAATACAACCTATAGGGGTATTTTGGTGGATCAAAGACGGGCGGCTGGACGCCCCATAAAAAGGTGTGCCTATGAATCAGGCAAGTGAAAGGCGAGCTGCAACGCTCAACTACATCGAATCCATGTTGCAGCAACTAAGCATTATGGCCCGAGCTGAGCATTTCGACATGCTGGTCTATTTTATCGAGATGGCTTGTGTGGAGTGCGCCGACGCATTGCGCGACGAAAAAATTCGGGGCCTAAACGTAGAGAAGCGACACACTGCCGCCTGAATGGCGCTGCAGGCGTCCGGCAAGGTCTAGCTCAAGCAGCACAAGATATGCTTGGGCAGGTGTCACGCCCGCATAGGTAATGAGTTCGTCGATATGGACCGGCGTCGGACCCAGTGCGTCAACAATCCGCTGGCGATCACTTTCAGATGCATGTGTTGCGGAGAAATCTTCTGAAGACGGCTCTTCTGCAGTGGGCATAAACACCGATCCCCGGTCCGTCATTGGTGCCAGCGCGTCGAGAATGTCGCGGACGTCTGTCACCACAGTCGCTCCGTTCTTGATCAAATTGTTGGTTCCCTCGCAGCGTGGATCCAGCGGCGAGCCGGGGACGGCAAATACGGTGCGGCCAAGCTCATTGGCCAATCGTGCCGAGATGAGCGATCCGGACCGTTGCGCCGCTTCCACGACCAACAATCCAAGTCCCAGTGCAGCAATGATTCGGTTGCGGCGCGGGAAATCCTTGGCGCGCGGCTCCCATCCCATCGGCATTTCAGTGATGACAGCGCCGCCGCGCGCCGGGATGGATTTGAACAGTTCCAGATTTTCAGGCGGGTAGGGATGGTCAAGACCGCCGGCCAATACGGCGATAGTTCCGGTGCCGAGCGTCGCTTCATGGGCTGCGGTATCGATGCCGCGCGCCAATCCGGAGACAATGGCATAGCCTTGCGCCCCGGTTTCTGCCGCCAGTTTGCGCGTGAAGCGCACCCCGGCTAACGAGGCGTTGCGTGACCCGACAACGGCGAGCGCCGGCAATTGGAATACGGCGGGCTCGCCAAGGTAGGAGACCAATGCAGGGGCATCGCCTGTGCGCCGCAACATGACCGGATAGTCAGGTTCGCCAAGGCCGCAAAGCTTTGCGCCAATCTTTTGAAGGCTGGCGATTTCGTCCTCTGCCATACTTACGGGCATTATTTTCTGTGATCGCTTCATGCCGCCGCGCGCTGCCATCTCGGGCAGGGCTTCCAGCGCGGCTTCTGCGGTGCCGAAATGATTGATCAACTGCCGGAAAGTGACCGGACCGACATTTTCCGTCCGCCATAGACGCAGCCATGCGATACGCTGCCTGTCGCTCAGCGCTATCCCCCCCGATCCAAGTCGGGCGCCGGAACCAGCCCTGTCTGAAAGCGGAAGCGAAGGTTGGTCGCCGCTCATTTTTTTCCGATCTTCGATTCAGAGCCGGCGATCAGGCGTGCGATGTTGGCGCGATGTTTGATGATGACGATAATGGACATGATCGAAAACAAGATGGCCATTGGACCGTACCCTAGAAGGTAGAGCGCTCCTGGCGCCAGCGCGGCCGCGAACAGCGCAGCCAGTGACGAATAGCCGAAGACGAACGCCATCACCAACCAGATAGTGGCAAAGATCAGCCCGCCTTTCCACGTCAGGCCCAGCAAAACACCGAGATATGTGGCAACGCCCTTGCCGCCTTTGAAGCCAAGCCAAAGGGGGTAAAGGTGGCCGATAAACGCGCCAAATCCGGCCAGCATGGCAAGGAATGGGTCAAAAATCCCGGCAATCAACACGGCTGCAGTGCCCTTGAGCATATCCAGAGCCAATGTTGCCGCAGCCAGCTTCTTGTTTCCAGTGCGCAGAACATTGGTCGCGCCAATGTTGCCCGATCCAATGGCACGCACATCGCCAAGGCCGGCCGCCTTGGTCAAAAGCAGCCCGAACGGGATGGATCCCAGGCAATAGCCGAAAACAAGCGCAATGGCGTAAAGCGAAATGCCGGCATAGGTGACATCAGGCATGTTGACCTCAAAAGTACCGGCCAATCAGGCCTTTGCTTGATGGATAGTGCGGCCTGCAACCATTGTTTGCAAGACCAGGCCCTGAAAGCGCGTGCCCTCAAAACAGGAATTTTTCGAGCGGGATAAAATGGCCTTCTCTTCAACCACCCAGGGAGCATCCAGATCGACCAAAATCAGATCTGCCTTCGCGCCGGGCTTAAGCGTCCCTGCGTCCAATCCAAAGATAGCCGCAGGCTTTGTTGACAGCGCGTCGATCAGCCGGATGAGGGGAACCGAGCCGTCATGGTGCAACCGCAGTGCGGCCGCCAGCAGTGTTTCCAATCCAATTGCGCCAACTGCGGCGTCGGCAAACGGCAAGCGTTTGGTGTCGACATCCTGCGGATCGTGCGATGAGACAATCACATCAATCGTCCCGTCCCGCAGCGCCTCAATCATCGCCTGCCGGTCATCCTCGTTGCGCAATGGCGGCGAAAGACGGAAAAATGTCCGGTATTCGCCAACGTCATTTTCGTTGAGTGCCAAATTGTTGATGGAAACTGCAGCCGTCACTTTTGCGCCGCCGCCTTTTGACTGCGCAATGGCTTCAGCTGACAAGGCCGTCGAAATCTTTGCCGCATGATAGCGGCAGCCCGTCAGCGCCGCCAGACGCAGGTCCCGGTCGAGCGGGATCACTTCCGCTTCGCGCGGCGCACCGGAAAGGCCAAGCCACGAGGCGAACAATCCCTCATTCATCACGCCGGATGCGCCCAGATGCGGATCGTTGGTTTCACAGGCAATCAACGCATCGAAATCGCGCGCGTATGTCATGGCGCGCCGCAGCGTCTGCGCATTGGCCAGCGTCTTGCGCCCCTCGGTGAACGCGACCGCCCCCGACGCCCGAAGCAACCCCATTTCGGTCAAATCGCCGCCTGCCAAACCCTTGGTGATGGCAGCTGCCGGATGAACGTTGATCTGGGCCGTGTCGCGGGCGGTGCGGGCGACAAATTCAACCAGCGCGACATCGTCGATCACCGGATCGGTGTCAGGCATCATCACAATGGATGTCACACCCCCCGCCGCCGCTGCGCGCCCCGCTGAAGCGATTGTCTCGCGGTATTCGGATCCCGGCTCTCCAATGAACACCCGCGTATCAACCAGCCCCGGCATGATTACCTTGCCATGACAGTCGACAATGGACGCGCCGCCCGGTGCGCCCTGATTGAGAGCGCTTGCGCCGCTGGCGATGATCCGCCCTTCGGCGACCAGCACCGCGCCACGCTCATCCATGGTGCGTGACGGATCGATAATGCGGGCGTTTGTGAAAAGTGTCGCGCTCATGACAGGACATCCGCTCTGTTGCGGCGCGGATCGAGCAGCGCTTCCATCACGGCCATACGCACGGCAACGCCCATTTCGACCTGTTCCTGAATGACACTCTGCGCCCCGTCGGCAACATCCGAGGCAATCTCGACACCACGGTTCATCGGGCCGGGATGCATGACCAACGCATCCGGCCTTGCCAGCTTCAGTTTCTCGCTGTCGAGACCATGGAAATGGAAGTATTCGCGCACTGACGGCACGTAGGCGCCAGCCATGCGCTCGCGCTGCAGGCGCAGCATCATGACGACGTCCGCGCCCTTCAATCCGCTTTCCATGGAGCGGTGAACTTCAACCGACATCTGGTCGATTCCCGCCGGCAGCAGCGTCGATGGCGCAACAACGCGAACCCGCGCGCCCAGCGCATTGAGAAGGATGATGTTCGAGCGGGCAACGCGCGAATGCAGCACATCGCCGCAGATGGCCACTGTCAGGCCGGAAATGTCGCCCTTGCTGCGCCGGATTGTCAGCGCGTCAAGCAGTGCCTGCGTCGGGTGCTCGTGCGCGCCATCGCCGGCGTTGACCACTGAACATGCCACTTTCTGCGCCAAAAGCGCCGCCGCGCCCGCCGAGCCGTGTCGGATAACCAGTATGTCCGGGTGCATGGCGTTCAGCGTCATCGCCGTATCGATCAGCGTTTCGCCCTTCTTCACCGACGAGTTCGCCACCGACATGTTCATCACATCCGCGCCAAGCCGCTTGCCTGCCAGTTCAAACGAGGCCTGCGTGCGGGTGGAAGCTTCAAAAAACAGATTGATATGGGTGCGCCCGCGCAGTGTCGGCTTTTTCTTGTCCGACTGGCGTGAAACCGAAACGGCTTCATCGGCGCGGTCGAGAAGCAAAAGGATGTCCTGCCGGGAAAGGCCCTTGATACCGAGCAGGTGCCGGTGCGGGAATAGCGGGTGCGCGTCGGTTTCGGTCATGGCAAGTGTGGCCTATAGGCGCACACGCCCATCAGGGCAAGGCGGCATCGCCGCAATACTTGCCGCTGAGGTTAACTTTACACCGGTTTCGTGCGGACAGCCCTGTGGAAATTAACCTTACCAAATGGTTTACGTTGCCCGCATTGGGCTGACAGGCGAAGGTGGGGGCAGATAAAGGGCCCCGACATGAAACGCATATTTTCCATCCTCATTTTGGGGCATTGGTTCCTGTTTTTTGTGCTGCATGCGTTCGGCGCTCTGGCTGGCACATTGACCTTTGCAAAACTCGCAGCCATGCCGCTCAGCGTCGCCGGCTTTGAAGCAACTGGCCCGATGCGCGCCATGCCGCTGATCTCCGCCGGCATGGGACTGGCAGCGCTCCTTGCCGCAACCCTGTTCATGTGGGCTTTTCTGGCAGCCCTTGTGTCCGGTAACGAAGTCGATGCCGCGCAGGATGTTGAAAAATTTGCCTTCGGCAGCGCAGCGACTGTCTTTTCGATGCTTTCAGCCGTGTCCATCGTCAACGCAGATTCGGCCATGCTGCTGGCCTCGACCGTCTATCTCGCTGCCTTGATCCTGTCTTGGTCGGCAACGCGCGTCGAAGCGCCCGTGGCAATTTCAGATGAACTTGACGAACACATTTCCATTCAGGTCGCCCGCTCAATGGCGGGTGACGCTGCTTATCAAAACCAGTTGGGCCGCATTTCAGGCCGGGAGCAGGGCTGAGCAATGCGGTACATACTGATCTTCTGGGCAGCGCCGCTTGGGTTCTTCTGGGGCTGGTATTTCCTGTCCTACAACGACATCAGCTTCGGCATGTCGTTCTTTTCGCGCCGCCTGCATGATCTGGTCTTCGATATTTATGGCCATATCCTGGGCATTGACCCGCAAGTCATTCCAGGGATGGCCGCCAAGGCTTGCATCATCGACACAGCAATCATCTTCGGTATTCTTGCATTTCGCCGCCGCAAGCAGATGCTGGCCTGGTGGGACGCACGCCGTGCCGCTCAGACGCCAGCTGTTGGTGAAGACAATCTGGCCAATCTGTCCAATGCGCCCTGAAGGATGATGGCAGCCGCCGCAGCGTCGATGCGCTCTTTGCGCTTTGCCCGGCTGACATCCATCTCCAACAGCGCCCATTCGGCAGCCACCGTTGACAGCCGCTCGTCCTCAAAAACAAACGGCAGATTGGTCAGCTTTTCCATGTTGCGGACAAAGGCGCGTGTCGCTTGGGCGCGCGGTCCTTCGGTGCCGTCCATATTGGCCGGCAGCCCGATGACGATGGCACAGATGTCATATGATCGCAGATGCCGTTGCAGTTCCTCGGCATCCTTCGTGAATTTGCTGCGCTTGATCACAAGTTTCGGATTGGCAAGCCGCCAGCCGATGTCGGAAATGGCAAAGCCGATGGTCTTGGTGCCCAGATCCAGTCCCGCTACCGGCTTTCCGGGCTTGATTTGAGCGGCCAGGTCTTCAAGTGTGATGATCGTCATGAAACCTGCCATACAGGGCAGCGCCGACCTTGCGAAGGAAAATTTGCATCATGAAACTCACATGGCTTGGCCACTCGGCGTTCCGTGTCGAAACTGTGAAAGCGACTATCCTCATCGATCCGTTCCTGACCGGCAATCCCGGCGCAAAGGATGTTGATCTCAAATCCGCCGCAGCTGGGATAACCCATATCGCGCTCACCCATGGCCACGGCGATCATGTCGGCGACACGGTGCGCCTCGCCAAAGAAACCGGCGCAACTGTCATTGCCAATTTTGATCTGTGCATGTGGCTGGCGCATAAGGGGGTGGAAAAATACGACCCATGCAACACCGGCGGCACGCTGCATCACGATGGCTTCTCGACCACGCTGGTCAATGCGCTGCACTCGTCCGCCCATTGTGACGAGAATGGTGTCTCTCATTCGCTCGGCAGCGCCGGTGGGCTGGTTTTTCATTTTGAGGGCGGTGAGAGTCTCTACCACATGGGCGACACCGACATGTTTTCCGACATGGCGCTGATCGACGAGTTGCACCGGCCGCAGGTCGGAATAGTCCCGATCGGCGATCGCTTCACCATGGGCGGCGCAGTTGCCGCGCTCGCTTGCCGGCGCTACTTCAGTTTCGAAACCATTGTGCCTGCCCACTACGCGTCGTTTGCCATGGTCGATCAAACTGCAGACCTGTTTGTACAAGCGCTTGAAGACAGCCGAACCAAGGCACAGGTGTCGCGGGCAGGGACATTGCTGACGATTTGACAAAGCATTTGCGTGGGCGCGCGGCGCTGATTATACCGCTGGCAAAATCCCGCCGTTAATTCAGAGGCTTTCCATGTCCGTTGATCTGGCCACCGTCAAGCGTGTCGCTCGTCTCGCACGCATCGCCGTGTCGGAAGATGACGCCGAGCGCATGACCGGCGAACTGAACGCAATTCTCGGATTTGTCGCCCAATTGGACGAGGTCAACGTTGAAGGCGTTGAGCCGCTGACGTCAATCGTCCCGCTCGCTCTGCGTCGCCGCGAAGATGCTGTGACAGATGGCGGTAAGGCCGCGGACATTGTCGCCAACGCCCCCGCGACCGAAGGAAACTTCTTTCAGGTGCCGAAGGTCGTCGAATAGCCGCCATCGCTTTCGTCCGAAACGCAGCCGAACAATACGGATAGCTTTATGACCGATCTGATCAAGCTCACAATTGCCGAAGCCCGCGACGCGCTTACCAAGGGCGAAACGTCATCTGTGGCGCTGACTGAGGCCTATCTTGCGGCCATCGAAGCGGCAAACGGCGAGCTGAACGCCTATGTTGCGGTGACTGCCGACAAAGCGCGTGCGATGGCGAAAGCCTCGGATGCCCGCCGTGCCAAGGGTCACACGGGCGCGCTCGAAGGCATTCCGCTTGGCATCAAGGATCTTTATGCCACTGAAGGCGACCATACGCAGGCCTGCTCGCACATTCTTGACGGTTTCAAGCCGCGCTACGAGTCGACAGTGTCTGCAAATCTCTGGGCCGATGGCGCGGTCCAGCTTGGCAAGCTCAACATGGACGAATTCGCCATGGGTTCGTCCAACGAATCCTCCTACTACGGCGCGGTGAAGAACCCGTGGCGCGA
>JBAVTG010000251.1:0-1838 GCA_049696015.1 Rhizobiaceae bacterium
GAAATATCCGTTGCTGTCACAGTTCCTGCAGGACCAACCAGCACAGCAACATCGAGCGTCTGGTCGCCTGCGCCGGCTGCCACATCAAGAACATGCATCCCTTCGCTCACACCGGCCATTTTCAGCATCGCTTGCGTCGACGCCAAAAGCCATGGGCGGATGACACTGCCGCTCTCATTCCAGCCCGAGGCCGCGCTGTTCCATTGGCTGGTCATCGCTTGTTTGAATTCCTGCTGATCAGATTGTACCGGCATCTTGCATCTCCGCTCTGTTCTTTACGCCCGGCCAGACTGGGGCTCGTGGAACAGACCTTACGCGCGTGAGAAAGCTGTCGGCAGCAGTATTTCTGGACGCAACATCGTCAAAGATGCATAACTCGCAGATGCTCGACTGGAATGACCTTCGGTACTTTCTGGCTGTGGCGCGCCAAGGCAGCACGCTTGCCGCCGCGCGTGCAATCACCAAGAGCCAGTCAACGGTGCATCGCCGCCTGGAAGAGCTTGAGATGCAACTTGGCCGCCCGCTGGTCAAACGGCATCCCACCGGCTACCAGCTGACGCCTTTCGGGCTATCGATGCTTCCCTACGCCGAAGAGGTTGAACAATCGATCCTGCGTTTTGAACAGCATCAGGCGTCAATCGAACGCGAAGAGGTCGGCGTCGTCCGGCTCACCTGCCCCGAGCCAATTATGGCAATGATGATAAAGGCTGGCATCATTGACCGGTTCCAGACTCGCTACCCGAACCTGCGCGTCGAATTCGTGATGAGCGACAAATACCTCGATCTTGCCAAAGGCGATGCTGATGTCGCCCTGCGTTCCGGCGACACGGAGGACGACGCGCTGGTCGGGCGGAAGATCGCGGATTCGATCTGGGCGGTTTATGCCGGCCAGTCCTTCATCGACCGCCACGGCAAGCCGGAAACCGTAGCTGATATTGCCAAGTATCCAATTGCCGGATTGGATGAGTCCATGTCGGGCCATCGCTTGTCCAAATGGCTGGCACAGGTCGCACCCCATGGCACAATCACATCCCGCAACAATTCCATGCTTGGCATGATGCAGGCGATCCGGTCGGGTCTGGGTCTCGGCGCTTTGCCCGCCGCGCTGGGCGACAAGGATCCCGAGCTTGTCCGCATCCTTGGCCCGATCCCGGAGCTCACGCGCGCCTGGCGGATATTGGCTCACCCCGACATAAGAAAAACGCCGCGCGTGGCAGCGTTCTTTGAGTTTATTGCCAGCGAGACCGATGCGCTGCGGCCAATCCTGACCGGCTGATTTGAACCGCGCTCAAGCGCCGTCAAATCATCGCCATGCCGCCGTTCACATGGATTGTCTGGCCCGTGACATAGGCGGCCTCGTTTGAAGCGAGAAAAAGCGCCGACGCTGCAACTTCCGCGCCGGTACCCATGCGCCGCATGGGTATTGCCCCCATGATCGTTTCTTTCTGCTTGTCATTGAGCTTGTCGGTCATGGCCGATTCGATGAAGCCGGGCGCAATGCAGTTGACGGTGATGTTGCGCGAGGCAATTTCCTGTGCCAGCGATTTGGAAAGGCCGATCATGCCCGCCTTGGCTGCGCAGTAGTTGGCCTGCCCGGGATTACCGGTAACACCGACAATCGACGTAATGTTGATGATGCGGCCGAAGCGGCGGCGCATCATCGGGTGGGTCAGTTCGCGGGTCAAGCGGAACACGGAGGTCAGATCGACTTCCAAAACAGCATCCCAGTCCGCATCAGACATGCGCACAAACAAGCCATCCTTGGTAATGCCGGCGTTGTTGACGAGGATATCAACGCCGCCAAGTTCGGTTTCCGCCCTTTCAGCTAAGGATTTGAC